>DPRZ01000177.1 GCA_003538525.1 Neisseriales bacterium | reverse complement strand
GATAAACTACTCGCATTAAGTTCAGGAGTAGTAAAGCCTTTATCACCCGCAAAGCCACAGCATTTTATTCCCTCGGGAATAACTATTTCATACGCACACAGGCGCAAAATTGCCATAAATTCGGGATTAAAACAATGTTTCGCCGTACTACAATCAATGTGCAGTGCCAGTCGTTGGTAGCGATGAACTAATTTACTACGCACTAATCGTTCTACCAAGAACTGATTAACATCCATAATCGGTAAATCAAATTGTTTAGCAAAGCCCGCGCAAGAACTATTATCCATTAAAACCAACTGTGCGCCTTCGATAGCATGAGTTAATTCACGTTGCACGCGCAATTGTTGCAATTGATTCGCTGCCGAATGATACATTTGCCCACAACATAAATTCTCTACATTCGCAGGATAACTGACTGCATAGCCCATTCGTTCTAAAAGTGCTTGCAGTGGATAACTGCCATAACCATGTTCTGACGCAAAAATTCGATTTGGGCAACTTGGAATTAGCAGCACATTGCCAGGTGTATTACTCCGCGTTGAAATTAATTTAGCGGTTTGGACTTTGGGCATACTTTGCAAATAAACTGGAATGGATTTAATCTGAGCATGCAAAACTTGAGTTACACCTTGCAGATTTTTCCGTCCAATGATGCCCGCGGCTAAATTTGCCAATTTCAATTTGCGCCGTGCCTGCGTAATTTCAAGCGCATGTTTAAGTTGATATGATTTCTGCGGCTTCAGGCTTAAAATATATGCCCCAGTGTCGATATCCACGGGACATGCCACTTGACACATGCCAGTGGTAGCACAAGTTTCAATGCCATAATAGTGGAATTTTTTTAGCCACTGCGTGCGTTGCACTCCGCTTAATTGACTAATGCGCCGCGCAACTGCATTGCGCTGGCGTGGCGTTAAGCTTAGTTTACGCGATGGACAAACTGGCTCACAAAAACCACACTCCATACATTTATCAATTTGCGGATCCAGTGCAGGTAATTCTTTGAGGTGTTGCATATGTAAGGTGTTATCCCGAGTTAATTTAACTTCTGGATTCAAAATATTTTGCGGATCAAAGAGCTCTTTAATTCGCCACATGATGTCCCAAGATTGTTGTCCCCACTCAAGTAACGCAAAAGGCGCAATATTGCGTCCGCTACCGTGCTCAGCTTTCAATGAACCATGATATTTCTCGGCAACTAGCGTGGTAAATTCATGCATAAATTGATCATAGGCCTGCAATTCAGCGGCAATAGTAAAATTTGGCGTCAACACAAAGTGAATATTCCCTGCCAACACGTGTCCAAAAATAGCCGCATTCGCATAACCATAGCGTTCAAACATTGCCCGTAAATCAGCAATTAACGCGGGTAATAACTTAATTTCTACCGCAACATCTTCAATTAAGACACTCGAACCAATTGGACGTTGCCCAGCAATTGTAGGTAAAACCCCTTTACGTGCTTGCCATAACGTTGCAGCAAGTTTAGGATCTTGAGTAAAGCCAGTTTGCTGCAAAATTATGCTATGCTGAATAACCGCTTCAACTTGAGCTAATTTAACCGCTAATTCATCTGCACTGGCTGCGGCTAATTCGATCATAATTGCACCACTCGCAGCATCAACCTCTATCAAATAAGGCTGTAATTCGCGAATATGTGCCACCGAACGTAAGGAATTGGCATCCAATAATTCAATCGCCGAAATATTAAATTGTGCAATATTCAAGGTTAAATCACATAAATTCTGTAGGCTGCCATAAACTAAATTTAAGGCTTTAAATTGCTCATCAGCAACGGTATTTAATGTGACTTGCGAGACAAAAGCCAAAGTACCTTCCGAACCAATTAATAAACGTTGAATAATTTGAATTGGATCTTCATAATCAAGAAAAGCATTTAGGCTATAACCACTGGTATTTTTAATCGCGAATTTTTTACGAATAAAGGCGCTTAATTCATGGTCATTAATTATCTGATGCCGTATATGACGAATATTATTAATTAGCTCTTGATTATCCTGAATAAATTTCGCCACTTGCCGCGGATCACGACTGTCTAAAACATCGCCATTGGCAAAAACTGCACGTAAATGCGCCAACGTGGCATAACTATTTTGACTGGTTCCACAACACATACCGCTCGAATTATTCGCTACAATCCCACCAATTTTAGCTGCACTGATTGAACCAGGATCTGGACCAATTTTACGTTTATAGGGCAACAGATAATTATTGGCTTGCGCACCAATTATACCTGGCTCAAGGCTAATTTGACTACCCGCATCATGAATCGTATAATTCAACCAACTCGCATTCGATAACAGCACCAGAACTTGATCGGTAACCGCCTGCCCCGATAAACTCGTACCTGCCGCACGAAAGGTTAGTTTTGCCCCATGCAAACTCGCTAACTTAATAACCTCAATAACTTCACGCTCGCTATGCACCACGACCACAACTTTGGGTACCATGCGATACATACTCGCATCGGTTGAATACGCATAACAAAGCATTTCATCTTGAATAATTTGCTCACCAGCTAATTTAGTTTTTAATTCAATTATAAATTGTTCCATTTTCTTCCACATACTCAAAATTAGTTTGTCATCTCATTGACCGCAACTAGTCATTAAATCAAAGTATAAATTATAACTTAGCTAGTCACCGCACACTAAGCTATAAAAATTTCACCCGTGCACTCATGCAGATTACCAAGCTAATCCTATGTTTAAAATCAAGATTTCCCAATGGTAGAAATTATATCTATTGCCATTAATGTTGCGTACTACTATAATCACACTATCAAAAATAAATTTAAGGACGTCAAATGTATATCCAAAACCGCAAGTTAATCATCATTAGTTTAATTATCGCCAATTTAGCTTTAATTGCGCTACCATGGTACTTTGCTGCACTAGCAATTATCTTAGCTTTGGTTAATTTATTTAAATACCATGATTATTTATTTAGTTCATTGATAATTACAACCGCCTTAATCAGCGCTATCATCGGCAGTATCATGCCGCCAATTAGCTTGAATTTGCTGCATCTCAGCCAATTTGCGATCAACATTGATAATTTAGAAATGGCATTAACCATAATGTTAGTCCCATTAGGCATCAATTTACTCTTTATCGCAGCTTTTGAAACTCCGACACCACAGACCACGAATAATTAAATTAATTTAACCATGTCATCAAATTCAATATACATCTTTTGGGAGCTTAACTATGACCGCATTATTTTTTATCCTACTACTCGTCACTTTTATTGCTATATTTAAGAAGAAATATCAAACTTCACTCAAGTTATACGGACTGTTTGTTGTGCTATGGATAGCATTTTTCATTCCGCATTTAATTAGAACTATTAACATCCAACTTTAGGAATCAAAATTATGACTAAGAAAATTTTAACGGCACTGGATTTACTAGCCTTAAGCGCAATTTGTATCATTTCATATTTGGCGCTGATTTTACAAATCATAGATAGCGAATTGCCTTGTGCTC
>DPRZ01000218.1 GCA_003538525.1 Neisseriales bacterium | reverse complement strand
AATTTAGCGGTCTTACTCTCAATCACCTTGAAATATTCAGCTTCGCTCAAATCACTGCGTCCAATATTGAGTAATTGTAAAACTTCACCCTCAGAAATAATATTGGTACTATCCGCCATAATTTTAAGCACGCGTAATGAGTTACTTTGTACCATCATTTGAAAGGCGCGGGTATAAATAAAATCCCCAACTAAGACACTGGCAGCATTCCCAAAAATTGCATTTGAAGTCGCGCGTCCACGGCGTAATCCCGACTCATCAACCACGTCATCGTGAAGTAAGGTTGCGGTATGAATATACTCAACCATCGCCGCCATTTTATATAATAGTTCACTGTGGTTGCCCAATACTTTGCCACACAAAATCGTTAGCAACGGACGAATTCGTTTACCACCACCCGCAATAATATATTCACCAACCGTATTAACCAGTGGCACTTGCGAGCCTAAATCCTGACGAATTACCTGATCCAAAACGGTCATTTCTTGTTTGATTAATTGATTAAATTTATCCATTAAACTCTCTGTTAGAATTAAAATTAAGTTCCTGATTATGCCATTTAGCCAAAGTACTGCGATGTCCGACACTAATGATTGCACTGGCTGGCAAACGTTCAATTAGTAATTGATAGAGCTGTGCTTCCATTTCTTCATCCACCGCTGAGGTAGCTTCATCGAGATAAATAATATCGGGTTGATTAACTAGAACTCGGGCAAAGGCAATTCGTTGTTGCTCACCCAAAGATAAAATTTTACCCCACTCCGCTACTTCATCCAAACGTTTGGTTAGCGCAGCAACTCCACACGCACGTAAAATCACCTCCAGCTGAGCATCGGCGGGTAAATTATCCTGCAATGGATAGCAAATCGTAGCACGTAAACTAACACTCGGCAAATATGGACGCTGAGCCACAAATAATTCACGCTTAGTTTTATTTTGAAAAACTTCACCCTTAACATACGGCCATAACCCAGCCAAACTGCGCAGCAACGTAGTTTTACCAGTTCCTGAAGCACCTTTAATTAATAAACGTTGCCCACTACTTAAACTAAAACTTAGACCACTGAGTAATGGTTGCGACGCATCAGGCAGGCTAATTGCCAAATTATGCACACGTAAATAATCTTCATTCTGCGGATCTTGCTTCGCTAATACGGGTAGATTTTGCGCTTGACTAATTGTATTCTGAAAGCCATATAAACGATCCATCACTGCACGCCAACCCGCCAAACTACTGTAACTATCAATAAAAAAAGACAAAGATCCTTGAACTTGACCAAATGCGCTAGCTATTTGCATCAAATCTCCCAGCTTAATTACCTTGGCAAAATAGCGCGGGGCGGCAACTAGCAAAGGAAAAATATTCGCAATTTGACTATATCCAGTATTAAAAATATTAATTTTCATTTGGCGATAGACTATCGCAAAGAAATTATTTACTACCCCGTTAAAACGCAGCAGCAAACCTTGACGTTCCTGCTCTTCACCGTTGTAAAAAGCAATATTTTCGCCGTACTCACGCACCCGCATTAGACCAAAACGAAAATCCGCCTCAAGCGTTTCTTGCTTAAAATTTAATTTAACTAATGGCCGCCCAATTTTAAAGGTAATATACGTACCAACAATCGCATACAGCAAAGCCGCCCAAACCATATAACCACCAATTGTAATTTGATGCCCTGCTAGCATAAATGAAATTGGTCCCGATAAACCCCATAAAATAAATATAAATGAAAACAAACTTACTACATTACTAATAATGCCTAAGGTAAAACCAAGGGTGCTGCTAATAAATGCACCAATGTCTTGTGATATGCGCTGATCGGGATTATCAACCGCATTTTCAACAAAGCGCGTTTTATAATAAGCATGCCCCTTTAACCAATTTTCCAAATACGCTCGTGTCATCCACCGTCGCCAACGAATCTCTAGAAAACTGCGCAAATAAAAAGCTAAAATTTGAAATAAAATATAAAAGAACGCCATATAACAAAATTTTATTATTAATTTATAAAATATCTCTTTATGAAACTCTTGCAACGAATCGTACATGCTGTTACTCCATTTATTGAATAACACTGACATATACACGGTTAATAAATTTAAAATAATTACACCAGTTACCAAGCCAATTGCACGCCACTTTTCTTCGCTGGTCCAATAGGGGCGCGCCAAATGCCATGCATCTTTCGCCCACTTAATTGGGTTACGCCGTGGCGTCACTACATCATCACATCGTTGCATTCACCGTACCTTGTTGAATAAATTGTCGTCCATCTGAAGTATATAGATAATAAATTGCCGTAAAAACATATGACGAACCAGATTGGTAAACACTACATGCCGTATAAGTTATTTTGCCCTGATTAGCATATGAACAACCTGAATAAGTAACTGTCCCACTTAAGCAAGGATTATTTTGGTTAACTGGATTGTTAAAAGTCCCAGAAATAATATTTTGATTGGGATACAACGCCCCATCCTGAAAAATAGTCGGACCACCACTTTCATTAACCGAAAAAGTCAACATTTCAGTTACTGCAGATAGTTTATTACAGGTATTAATGCTACCCCCAGTAGTTAAGTTCCCAATTCCTGGAGTAAATGTACCCGTAAAAGTTCCTCCAACAGGCATATTCTGTGCATTTCCAGAATCACCAGAGTTGCATGCCGCTAAGCTTATGCCACACGCAACAATCATCAAACTTAGAATTAAATTTCTCATGATACGCGCCTTTTAATAAGGTTAATTCACTGTTATATAAATAAAATACATAATAATTAATACCAATCATCGCAGAGACAAGCGTACGACACCTCGAAATAATCAGCACCTTACGTTTATGCAAAGTCCCCAAAATGCGCCTGTAATAAACTAACGCCACTTAACGCAGCGGTTTCTGCCCGTAAAATTCGCCCACCTAATTGCCATGAGTTAAAACCAGCTTGATGCGCAAGCTCAACCTCAGCTTGGTTAAAGCCCCCCTCTGGACCAACCAATAAATCGACACTCTCGTGAGCATGCAGGCTAAGCTTACCCGCATGATGTGGTGATAAAATAAATTTTGCCGCAGCGGTACTACTGGCTACAGCACTGGCTAGCTCCAAAGGTTCAAGCAGCTCTAACAAACGCGCTCGACCCGATTGTTCACTAGAGGACAGAATAATTTTACGCCAATGCTCCATGCGTGAGGATAATTTATCGGCTTTAAAGCGCTGAGTGTTTTGTGCATAAATCGGAATCAAACGCGTCACACCCAATTCAACCGCCTTTTGCACGACCCAATCAAATTTATCACTGGCAATAATACTCATCAACAAAGTTAAATTCAATTTCGATTCATTCTGTACTAGATTTGCCGCAATAATTTTTACGCTAATTTTACGCCGTTCAAATTCGCTAAATTCCGCAACATAATCATAACCATCGCCATTAAATAGGCTAATTGTATCTGTCAAGCGCAGGCGTAAAACGCTAATATGCCGGACTACATCTTCCGGCAAACTAATCTTACTTGCTTGCTCTAACGGCAAATTAACATAAAAACGCGGCATCTATGATCCCATTTCATCTAATTCATGATGAATCCAGCTTTCAATTTTTTTGGTAAATGGTGCGATTTCTTTGTCATCGGGATAAATTGGCGCACCCACCACCACCGACACACAACCAGGATACAACCAAATACTATTGCGCGGTAAAAAATAACCCGCATTATGTGCAAATGGCACGACTGGCACATCCAAACTTAAAGCTAATTTTGCCACTCCATGTTTGAAAGGTTTGCGTAATTTGGGTTTAATCCGCGTACCTTCAGGAAACATAATAATCCAAAAACCTAAGCCAAAGCGCTGTTTACCCTGACTAATTACTTGCGTCATCGAATTTTCACCTTTTTTGCGATCAATCGCAATCGTCGATAATGCCCGAACAGCCCAACCATAAAAAGGAATATTAAAGACTTCTTTTTTCATAATCCACACACAAGGCGGTAAAAAACAATTTAAAACTACCGTTTCCCATGCCGATTGATGATTACCCGCAAAAATAGCTGGGGAACTCGGAACATTCTCCAAACCACGCACGGTATATTTAATTCCGCCAACGTATTTTAATAAAAACGTGAAATAAATTGGCGCAGTCATAATGATTCGATGGCGAATTTTTGGTGCTAACGGGATTACCAATACTGCCAAAATCACATACAGCGGTAATACAGCAAACGATAACGCCCAAAAGATAAGAGAACGTAGAATAATACTTAAGTTTAATTTATGTTTCACTAGCCGTCACTTTCTGAACATATGCAATGATATATTCACTCGCCGCCAGCAGATCATCAAAAACCAAGGTTCCTGCAGGCAGTGTTTCTTTAGCAAGGGTTTTTTTACCATTGCCAGTTTTTACCAAAATTGGAATCCCACCCACATTATCAATGGCCTGTAAATCACGTATACTATCGCCAATCATTGCAACTCGCGAAATATCCTCAACGTTAAAGCGCTCACAAATATCTAAAATCATCCCTGGCTTAGGCTTACGACATAAGCAATTAGCCTCAGCGGTATGCGGACAAAACATGATTACATCAACTTCACCACCAGCCTGTTCAACCGACTGATGAAGCTTTTCATGCATTTCATTCAGCGCTTCCATCGTAAATAGCCCACGTCCAAGACCAGATTGATTGGTACACACCACGACTTTAAACCCCGCTTGGCTTAAATTGGCAATGGCATCAACACTGCCTGGAATTAAGATAAACTCATCAATGCTTTTAACAAATTTATCGCTATCTTGGTTGATTACACCATCACGATCAAGAAGAATTATTTTCATAGGATACCTTTAAGCTAACTCAGAAATTTTTCCGTAAATATTAAATTTGGCATAGATTTCTGCCAATAATTTCAAACGATTCTTGCGCACAACTAAATCTTCATCCATTACCATCACATTGGCAAAAAACTTCGTTAATGGATCGGCTAACTCACTTAGTTGCTCTAAATAAACCTGTACGCTGCTGGCTGGGTTAATTTTATTTACCGCGGCAAACAATTCAATTTCATAAGCATTGAATAAATTACTCGACAAAACAACTGAAGCATCCAGCTCAGCAGAATTTTTCTTCAGAATATTTTCAATCCGTTTATTGGCTTCAAATAACGCTTGATTTGCATCTGCACTTGCCCACAAACTAAAGGCCTGGCACACGTTCACTACTTGTGCAAAATCAATTTTATCCTGCATCAACACCGCATTGACCACTTTAGCCGAGTAATTTTCCACGCTAATAAAATAATTTGCCAAGCGTTGTTTAATAAACTCATACACGCCACAAACCGTATCTGGAGCTAAATTTTTGCCCATGAACGCACTAAAACTTGCGACCAACAACTGTTCTAAATCCAGTTTATATTCTAATAAAATCCGCACAATGCCAAGTGCCGCACGGCGTAATGCATACGGATCTTTATCGCCAGTTGGAATTAAACCAATGCCCCAAATCCCAACTAAACTCTCGAGTTTATCTGCCAGTGACATCACCGTTGCCAAGGCGCTATTCGGTAATTCATCACCACTAAAGCGCGGATAATAATGTTGCTCAATCGCGTTAGCTATTTCAGCCGTTTCACCACTGGCTAAAGCATAATATTTGCCCATAGTACCTTGTAATTCGGGAAACTCACCGACCATTTCGCTGGCTAAATCGGCTTTCAATAAATAGGCGCTAGTAAAGGCTAAATTGGCATCGACATCCAATAATGGAGCGATTGCTTGCGCAATTTGTTGTAAGCGCTGCACACGTTCCAATTGGCTACCCAATTTATTATGATAAACCACACTAGCCATTTTGGTAGTAAAATCTTTTAATGGCGTGCGCTTATCAAATTCATAGAAAAATTCTGCGTCAGCTAAACGTGCGGTTAAAACTTTTTGATTACCCTCAATGATAACCTGGGAATTTTTTGAAATTAAATTTGCGACAAAGAGAAATTTATTACTTAATTTACCAGCGGCATCCACTAGTGCAAAATATTTCTGATTTTTAGCCATTGATAAAATTAAACACTCTTGTGGTACAGCTAAAAATTTCTCATCAAATTCACCAACCAAAACTTCTGGCCATTCAACTAATGCACAAACTTCATCCAATAATCCAGGCATCACACTAATTTGCAAACCTAAATCGGCAGCACGAGCATTAAGCTGTTGTTCAATCACGTCACGGCGTGCATTAAACTCGGCAACCACTTTACCTTCGGTATAAATCTGACTTAAATAATCCGCGGCATGAGCGATCTTAATCGGTGCATGACTCATAAAACGATGACCTAAGGTGGTATCATTAGCTGTCAAACCCATCGCGCTACAATTTAAGACTTGTTGATTAAACATTACGATCAAATTATGCACAGGACGCACAAATTGATAATCGCTATTCCCCCAGCGCATGGCTTTTGCAATATGAATTTTCTTCAAAGCGGTGTTAATTACGTTTTCAATTACACTATCTAAACTTTTACCTTGAATAGTTGCTGCAAAATAAAAATACCCATCGTCACGTTGCTGCAAATCTTGCCATTCACAACCACACGATTTAGCAAAACCTAACAACGCAGGCGTCGCTTGCCCATCTTTTAAACCTGTAGCCAATGCAGGACCTTTACGCAGCATTTGCTGACTGGCTTGTTCAAAACTAATTCCCTCAATCACACAACCAAAACGGCGTGGTGCAATAAACGTCCGCAACTGACTAGTTGCCGAAACAAAACCATTTAATTGTGCATATACTGCCTGACTAAAGGCACAACCAATATTATCGACCAAATTAATTGGTGGTAACTCTTCACTTAAAAATTCAATTAATAAACTATTTTCATTTGTTAACGCTGACATATTAAAACCTTAATCTTTAAATCTTAAATTATATCGATACCAATCAGTATGATACTCAAAACACCTACGCAGTGTAAATTATTTTCACTCTACAAAAAAACTCAACTTACGCAGATTCGCAAAAAATAGATACAATAATCGCATAATTTTACACTATTTTGCTTAAACCCTACGGCAAATAATATTTAAGCCCAAAATGCATGTGTTAAAATATCGCCATAATAACAACATTAAGTCAAGAATGGCGGGGGTAATAAAATGATAGATCAAGATGGATACCGCCTTAACGTGGGAATAGTCCTCTTAAACAAAGATAATCTAGTTTTTTGGGGACGGCGTAAAGGTGAATACTCATGGCAATTTCCGCAAGGTGGCTTGGCCAAAAATGAGACCTTAGATGAATGCATGTTTCGTGAATTAAATGAAGAGCTTGGGCTACT
>DPRZ01000235.1 GCA_003538525.1 Neisseriales bacterium | reverse complement strand
ATTGTTTTGAACTTAAATAATTGCATTTAACTAGTACAAATATTAGTTAATCCAATCGTAATGAGTTACAACTCAAATCGTCTAATCGTTAAGCTCAATATTATCGAATTGCTACCGCATTTTAATTTGAAATCTAATTTTGGTAGATTGTTATCAACAGAATTTTTGGAGAGTTATTTATCTTTTAATATATATTTATACTATCTTTACTATATTTAGCGCCTATTATTCACCAAACAGAACAATAAGTTATAGGGGTGTTAAGCTACCTTTTTATGGTCTTAGCGCTACTTTTTTATGGTTGAGTAGCTACTTTTTTATGGTTGAGTAGCTACTTTTTTATGGTTCAAATCCTGACTTACTAACACCCTATCGGCTACCTTTTTAGGTATAATATCTATCGGCTACTAATTTATGGTTACGCTACTAATTTATGGTTAAAGGTAACGTTTTTACGGTTAGGATATTAAATGCAAATTAAGCCAATCCCACAAACTAAAGCTAAAGTTTATAAGAGTAAACCCTTAAATCAAGCAGGAATAGGCAATCTTAATTTATCCGAATATCAAATTTTTTTACAGCTTATTAGCCAAATTCGTAATGTTGATGCAATCGGTAATCCGTTACCAGTTGACCAACTCCAAAGAATCTACACATTAACAGCTAAAGACTACTCTAAACAATTCAATGTTGATATTAAAAATGCTTATAAGATGATTAAATTATCAGTTAAAAAGCTAATGAATACTACTATAACCATACCACCAGATTTGTTTAATGTTGAAGTTAAAATCAATATTTGCAGTATGGCAAAGTATCATAACAATGAGGGCTATATTGAAATAAAATTTACCGATGATATAATGCCACACTTAGTTAAAGTTAAGAGCCAATACCTACTATACAACCTAAAAGAAATAGCTAATTTTGGCAGCTTGTACACCACACGACTTTACGAGTTGATCCAAGAGTTTAAAACCACAGGCTATGTTATTAAATCAATAGCTGAGTTACGCCATTTATTTCAAACAAGCACTAAGTACAAAGAGTATAAAAACTTCAAAGCCAAATGCTTAACCCATGCGATTAACGAAATCAATACTCAGTACCCAACGATTAACCTATCAATTAACGAAATTAGAATCAACAGGGCGGTAACATCAATTGAATTGATATTCAATAAGACTTACCTTATTCAATCAATTAACCCAATTACAATGCAACCTAAGAACGTTCAAATCAAACCAAAGCAGATGCCATTGATTAAACCTAAGCCAATAGAAAAAGACCAATCTAATGTTGTAGAACCAGCTAACAAACCGACTAAGCCTAAGACAGAAATCAGCAGTTTAATTGAACGCTTGAAAACCAAAGCAAAATAACTGTTCAAATCCTAATCATGAAAATAACCAATTTATAGCATTTAAAACTATTTGTTACCGCATACAGTCGAATATATTCCATGAGTTAAGCCTACCCCCTCAACCGCACATTGAAACTAGCATACAGGCTTAAAATCAATATTGCTCAATCTATTCGTTAAAAACCCTTACAAAAACACAAAATACAAGCCTAGAATTTACACAGCCACTATACTTATTTATTATGGTAGTATCATTCATTACAACATACCACCGCATATAGTGTATAATCCAGCAATAACCACTGGATATAGTATAAACAATAGAAATAGCAATATAAGCTAGACAATAAATAGACCAAACCAACACGATTAGCCAACCAAATACAAGGATATCAACACATGACACTATGTAAAATCACTAATGAGGGTATAGAAATTAATAACTGCAATGCTTCAGATTGTGAGGTATGTACCAAACGAAAGCAAAACAAACGTTATAAACAATTATTAACTAAGTTCAATCAGCTACAAAACGACGGTTACACCATATTAGCAATATCGATAGAACCAAACTCGGCCCAGATAGAATCTATTCCAGCTAATACAACGAACCCAGACAAAATCAGCGAATTAATTAAACAAACAAAATCATTAACACGAGTAAAAGCAGCACTTAACAGAAAGCTAAATGCTAAAGCCTATTACTATCAATTAGAATTTAGTAACAAACAAGACCCATACAATCTACACCCCCACGCACATGGTTTAATCGCTATAGAATCGAATAACGAACTAATCCCTAATGAGTTGGTAATCCAAACTAGACGAGTTCACATTCAACTAGCAACAGACATTAGCGGCTGGATAAATTACACATTTAAGCGTGAGCAGCATATCGAGAGAGATCATAACGGCTTTTACATGGTACAAATGTTGCCAGAGCAATTGCATAAGAAAAGAATTAAAGTGTTTACACAATCGAAAGTTTAATCATATGTACAACGCACCATTATTACAAAATTCAATCTTAAAGAATCGTCATTCATTTTCTAAATTATTTAGAAGTTACGATGTTACAATGAAAGCAAATGGCGATCCAATTAAGCTAGTCGCACGCTATCCATATAAACGCCTTACAACGCTAGATTGGGAAACAATAAGGCTTTACTATCAACTAGGCTATAGCGTCCGCTCTATAGGTCGCTGTTACGGGTATAATGAATCAAACATTAGAATCAAAGCTAAAAAAGAAAATTGGGAGTTTGGGAGTTTGGGTAAATTAATTAAAACGCTTGCTAATGCTATATCTCAATTAGATATTGAAATTGCTTTAATGACAGAGTTAGAAAAAACTTTGATACTTAAAGAGGTCAATTGTCATATGTTAGCAACTAATCCAACTAATCCACTGATTCTGCTTTACCTAACAAATATGGACGATGTAAGACTGTGCAACCTTAGAACTATCCCAAAACGATTTATGCCTACTCAATTAGAAATTAGCAATAAGCAAAAATTACTAAAGAGAAAATACAACAGCAGAACTCAGCAATCACAAGGCTCAGTTGCCTAATTAATGCAGTGAATTACACTATTATTGTTATAATAGTGA
>DPRZ01000204.1 GCA_003538525.1 Neisseriales bacterium | reverse complement strand
ATCATTTTATTCTGGTTTTAATTATTTCGATGTTTAATTCAATTATGTTGACTGGCATTTTCCATAATAGTAAGCACGACTTATTTAACTATATCTTCGCGATCTTCTTGTTTGTAATTTCCCCATCCGTCATATACCATATGGGGAGATATCATATGTTGACAGGTGAAAGACTGTAGCATCTTGAGTTAATATATGAAAAATGTTATTTAATTTGTTTCAAGTTTTAATTTTCTGATTTTCCAATCAGGCATGTGAGTTGCCAAATAATGATAAAATTTCTGATCATGATTATAATGAATCAAATGCACCAGCTCATGAAAAATAACATATTCGATTGCAAATACATGTTTTTTAATCAAATCAAGATTTAAGTTAATATAGGACTTTTTGGGGTTACAAGAGCCCCAACGAGTTTTCATTTTGCGAATTGAAATTTTAGCTACTTCCTGCTTGACAATTTTAGTGTATTTTGCGATAACTTTTTTAAAATAATCCTCGGCTTTTTGTTTATACCATGTTTCAATTAGCTGAAGTTTTTTATTGTGGTCGCTTTTGTCACTTAGATTGACATGCAAATAGCCACCAATTAGTTTAATTGACTCATTTGTTGCCGTAGATACCTTTAAACGATAATTCCTCCCCAAATAAGCAAAGCTTTCCCCACTGACCAACTCTTTTGCTGGTTGCTGAAATTTCTTAAAATAATTGAGCTGCGCTAGAATCCAGTCATGGCGCTTTTTTAATATCTGATCAATTTTCTCCTGCGTGGTATTCGTTGGCACGGTTAATACCACTTCAAGCGTCGGCTTCACTTTTATGCTAATGTTCTTTACCGACTTGTAAATAATCTGTAGATTATCCAGCATAGTTGTTTATCCCAATGGAGCGGGCTTTAGCAATCATTTCGGTTGGGTCATTAAAGTGCAAATTAAACTTTTTCTCTAAATCATAAAGAATATCATCAATTGATTGATCTATTTGGTTTCTAACGTCACTATTATGTTGCCAGTCAGGTTTTCTCGATGCGGTTTTAAATATTTCATCAATTTGCAGTATAGTATCAATAAATTCTTCTGGTGCTAATGTGCTCATTGCGTCCTGAAGATTGTCATAAAGTGCCTTTGCACAGACCTTATCGCTAATTTCAATTGGGTAACGTGATTCTTCATCTATTTGTTTGGACATTAGCATAGCTCGAATATCTTGAGCATGCTTGAGTTTGTCCTCATCGCTTAGCCTACCATCGCGATACTCTTGAATAATTTGTTCAATTTTTTGCGAAAGTTTATCGTAAAAGCTTGGATTCTGTTCGTGATTTTCATGAACAATTTTTGCCGTGGCGCTGAGAATGGTATCAGCTTTAGCATTATCACCAATTAATTTATCAAGTTCTTTATCAAAATTTTCATCAAAAATATTTATTAGCTTGGTTAGTTGATTAACCTCATTGGCGCTAATGAAGGTGTCGAGAAGTTTTTGCATTTCTTTTTCATATTTACCAAAATCAACTTCTTCATGGTAACGGATTTTAATCGCTCGGCGAAGCTCGCTATAAAATTTCATGGAGCGCTTATATTGATCAATTTCTTGAAACGTTAATATTTCATCGCTCTTGTCACTCGATAAAGTTAGCTTTAAAGCTCTTGCGAACTGTGAAAGTAATTCATAGAACTCTTTACGTTTTCCTTCATCAGCAAGAAACACCTGATAACTTTCCTGATCATTTTTATTAGGTACTGGCTTGAATAAGTCTTGTAGGTGCGAATAAAATGTTTTTACCTTACCTACTTCAGATTTTATATCAATAACGGCACCAGTCAAATCTTCTTCATCAAATCCAGCTAATGCACTATATGACGTTAGAGCATCATCTAGATTGCCCAGTAACCCACGGTAATCGACAATAAACCCATATTCTTTACCATCGTAAAGACGGTTAACACGTGCAATAGCTTGCAACAGGTTATGCTCTTTGAGTTCTTTATCAAGATAAAGTACCGCGGCACGCGGTGCATCAAAACCAGTTAATAATTTATCCACCACGATTAATAATTCAATCTCATCTCCATCAATGAACTGACTCTTTACAGAATCTAAAAAGCATTCTTCATTACCATAGCGACGTAATAATTTAGCCCAAGCCTCCGCCACGTAGAGTTTATTATTTTCATTAACTTCATCAAATCCCTCACGAGTATCAGAGGAAGAAATCACGAATGCAGACTTTATATTTCCGTACATTTCAAATAATTCATGGTATTTGATGGCTTCATACTTGCTGCTGGTGGCTAGCATAGCCTTAAAGCCTGTACCTTGAAAGTTTTTAGTATAATGCTCATTAATATCCAGCGCAACCATTTCTAGCCGCCGTTCGCTAGAGGCAACTCGACTAAACCGAGCCCACTTTTGCTTTAAATCTTCTTTTTGTTCGGGGTTCAAGTCCCGAGAAATCATTTCAAAGCGCCGATCCAATCCTGCTTTATCGCTAATCCATTGCTCTACTAACCTTCCCTCATACAAAAGAGGCAAAACAGCTTTATCTTTAACAGCTTGGTCAATGGTATAGCGGTGAATTAAACCACCAAATTTAGCAATAGAGCCTTTTTCACTTTTAAGTAGTGGGGTTCCAGTAAATCCTAAATAGCAGGCTAACGGAAAAACTTTTTTCATGGATTTATGCAAATCACCGCCTTGGGTGCGGTGTGACTCATCAACCAACACAAAAATATTTGGATCTCTTAAAATAAGACTTTCAGTTTTAACAGTTTCAAACTTATGAATCAAAGTAGTAATCACGCTTATACCAGATTGTAGCTTCTCGATTAAATCATGTCCACTATTAGCTTTACCAGCTTTTATTTCGCTGTTTTGAAAAGTTGAGTGAATTTGACTATCCAAGTCTTTTCTATCGGTTACAACAATAATTCGTGAACCAACAATTTCTCGCTTAAGCAGTTTTGTAAGCATCGCCATAGTTAATGATTTGCCACTACCTTGAGTATGCCAGATTAAACCACCAGCACGGCTACCATTCGGCGCAAAGTTTTCGATCTTGTGAAATATTTCTTTAATTGCAAAATATTGTTGATAACGTGCTACTTTTTTAACTCGCTTATCAAATAAAATAAAAGAATGAATTAGCTCTAAAAGTCTACCCCTCTCCAATAATCCATAAATAGTCTGATCTAACTTACTAATTGTCCGATTTGCTACTAGACTCACTAATTTAGTATCGATATTTTCTTCTTCCCAGACTGCATAAAATTTGGCTGGTGTTCCTGTAGTCGCATATTGAGGATGAAAGTTATTCCCTGCTAAAGTTAACTGTACATATTTGAATAGCTGTGGTATCTCATCGTTGCCTTGATTACGAATCATTTGCGAAATACCTTGCTCGGCATTAATGCTGGATTTTTTGAGCTCGATTACCGCAAAAGGTATGCCATTTATAAACAACACCAAATCAGGACGCCGAGTCTTATCAAATTCGGTGGTAACTTGACGGCTAACGGTATATTCTTCGGTAACATGGAAAACATTGTTTTCTAGATTATCAAAATCAATGTAGCGCAATGAGAAGCTTTTTTTATCGCCATCATTGAGTTCTTCATCATAACTAGTACCTAAGGTCAATTTGTCACTAATTTTTTGATTAGCGGCGTTTAAACCCTCATTAAGCGGTATATTTAGCTCTTCAACCGCACGTGATATATTCTTAGGTGAAAATTTATAATTAACCCCTTTGTACTCAAAAGAATTAATCTTCTGAAGTTGGGCTAACAAAATATCTTTAAGCACTACTTCATACAAGCGGTTATCACGTAATGCAATATTATCTTCACGACTAATATAGACATAGCCCATTGATTTTAG
>DPRZ01000203.1 GCA_003538525.1 Neisseriales bacterium | reverse complement strand
GCATGGTAGCTTGAGGGGTAGCTACATCTACTATTAACCGCTCATCAATCGGAACAATTATCTTAAAAATATCTTCTTCAATTAGACTAGGCTCATTACCACCAGAATAAGCTTTGGTATAACGAAATAAATTCCGCACCCCAGAACCAAGCTCTTCTGCACGCCCAATTTCACGAAAAAATGCTGAAATAATCGGATTTTTAGGAAACGGCGAGAAGTTCGCGGGATTAATTATCCCATGAAAATGAGGACGATTACTGTTTTCGGCAACTACTTGATTACGCTCAATAATTATCTTCGCTGGATATGGATTTGAATACTCACGGTGAATTAAAATATTTGCAACCACCTCACGAAATATTTTATCACGTAAACTTATCCGATTAGCAGATTCATCTTGATAAAATGGATCGGGTAAATGCTTGGCAATAAATGCCATTAAGCGCTCATAACTCTCAATCAAATTAGTTTTTACGGTATCACGATCATCATAGCGATCTAAATTCACACGGCGTAAAATCGCATCGGTTTTATGATGCGGTAGTGCTGATAAAATAGTGCTATCTTTACCAAACAATAAAATTGCTGCTAAAGTAAAACCTGATTGATTGTTAATCACATCATGCTGATATAATTGCATGCTTTGTAACAATTCCATATCGCTTAAATTTAACCACGGATGATTATCATTAAACACTCCAGCCAAACGTCGTGCCTTGGCTATTAAATCACTGCGTAAATGATTTTCTAAGCTTACAAACGGATAAACTCGATTTTCAGTATAAGTATTTTGTTTACGAATATAGAGCTGGCTAACTAACGTGGTATTATCGGTAATATCCATATCGGCATCATGATTACGGTCAAAAATCCGATTATTTACTCGATGGACTTGGGAACTCGGCGGTACATAAATATAAAGAACAGAATACTCATTAATTATCACTTGCTCAATAGTTAAATAAGTTGGTGGAACTAATTTGTTGGCATTATTGATGGTAGTGACAAACTCTTTATGGATTTGCTCAATTTTATCAGGAGCTACGCCAACTACTTCACCACTATTTTTTACACCAAGCAATATCTCACCACCAGCACGATTAAGAAATGCACAAACTGTCTCATAAACATCTTTATTGAGCGCGGTTTTACATTCTTTAAACTCAACACGGATATTTTCGCCTTGAGCTAGGATTTGCTGGAAATATTCAACATTCATCCGATTATTTCAACTTTTCCAATATTTGATACATAAGTATCCTACAACACATCGGCGAAATGTGGGCGTAGTTTATTGAAAGTGCGATTACCTAAGTAATAAACCACCAACACAAAAACCCAAAAATAGATCATTTGATTATAATAATGCCAAAACGGAATTTGCGCAACTACCGTATCACGAAAGCCATCAACTATATAGGCAAAGGGATTTAATTTAATGATATATTGATATTTAGGATGGCTCAAGAGCATATCTTTATTCCACATTACAGGAGTTGCCCAAAACATGACTTGAAAAATCACTGCCACAATTTGCCCAATATCAGGCCAAAACGGCATAATTGCCGAAAACAGCAAGCCTAAGCTTAGACTAATCGCGATAATACAAAACATATAATAGACTAATTGCAACCACCAAATCGTGGGGTAATAGCCATAAGCGAAGCAAATTATTAATAGCAAAATCCAAAATGCTAAGTTGACAATCACCGCCGAACCAATTTTTACTATCGGTAGCAATTTGACTTCAAAAACAATCTTTTTCACCATAAAGGCTTGTGACGTCACTGCACTGCTTGAACTCATAATCGCATCATTGAGCAAAAACCATGGCACCATACCAGCTAACAACCACAGCAAAAACGGCACATTTGAAACTGCACCGGCACGAAAACCTTTAGTAAAAACAAACCAATATACCGCAACCATCACTAATGGCTGAATAAAGGCCCAAACTATTCCGAGATGATTACCGAGATAACGATTTTTGAAATCTGACTTAATCAGATTGAGTAACATTTTACGATTTTTTATCGCTAAAATAGCTAATTTCATTTTACACCCGTCAATTCATAATCCCCTACAGAATTTTGTAACACCATTATTATAAAACAAGGTTAAACCTCTCACTACAGAAGCCTTTGATCTTATGATATATTTTCATTAAATCAACACTCCGCTTAAATATATCATTAATACCAACAACTACGTCATCCACATTAAATGAATATTCATGGGATATTTCGTTCCTGACTTCTCGCAACTCCAGCCATTGATCTTTCGTGACGATTTCCAGCTCTTCGAGACGATTTAAAACATCTATAAATGTTTTACTTTTGACCTGTTCTTTGGCAAGTATCAAAATAGCGGGAAATAAACTCTCACCTATCGTATCTTGTAATTTAGAAAATCTAAAAATAAGTTGATCAACAAAACTGGCGTGAATATCACTTATTTGAGCATAACCTTCAACTGAAAAAGGCATAATATCGTTTAAATACTGTTTGGCTGTTTGAATTTTTTG
>DPRZ01000031.1 GCA_003538525.1 Neisseriales bacterium | reverse complement strand
ATAATCATATACTTGTAATTTTAATTATTCTTGTCTAAGTTTCGTTTATAATATCTAATTGAATAATTAACAAAGGTTACAAGAAGATGAAATATGTTCTTGGTTTAGATTTGGGAATAGCATCCATTGGCTGGGCAATTTATAACTATGACACCTCACATCTCGAAAGGTGCGGTGTTCGTTTATTTGATGCAGCAGAACACCCTAAAACAAAAGAATCTCTATCGACACCACGACGACTAGCTCGTGGACAAAGAAGGCGAATTAGACGACGTTCATACCGCATGCAAAAGCTCAAAGATTTTTTAATTAAATCCACTTTAATTACACAAAACGAATTAAATAACTTGTTCAACTCAGAAGAAAAATCAGCACCTCAAACTTCACGATATGACATTTATGAGTTACGTTATCAAGCACTTGATCATAAACTCAATAATCAACAATTAACCCAAGTATTAATTCACTTGGCAAAACACCGAGGATTTAAATCCAACCGTAAAAATGATAAATCAGTGGATGGAAAAGTCAATAACCAACTAAAAGCCAACCATCAATTACTAACCGAGGAAGGCTATCGCACCGTTGGAGAAATGCTTTATAAGCACAGTTCTTTTGCTATAAATCGCAGAAATCGTTTCGGTGAATATCGTGTTATGCTTCAACGATCCGACATTGAAACAGAAGCTCAAATAATCTTAGGGAAACAACAACAACTTGGTAACCAAATCATTAACGTAGAATTTATTGAACAATACATTAAGATGTTTAATTGGCAAAAATCATTTGATTGGAAAGGCAACATAATTGATATGGTTGGTTCGTGTCAATTTGAGCCAAACGAGAAACGAGCACCAAGAGCCTGCTTTAGTAGTGAAAAATTTATTGCATTATCTAAACTAAATAATATTAAATACACTGAAGATTCAATCGAAAAACCACTGACTGCAATCAACATTCAGGAAATTTTTAACTTTGCATTAGCCAGAAAGACAAAAACATTCAATATAACTTTTACAGATATTCGCCGAATACTAAATATTTCGGCTGATGCCAGATTTAATTTTGTAAAATATAAATCAACTGATGATTTTCTAGAAATTGAGAAAAAAGAAAAAATCAAAGAATTAGAGTTTAAAGCTTTTCATGAGTTAAAAAACTCCATTAGTAGTTATGTCGGTGAAATCACGTGGAATAATTTAACCAATAACATTCCGCTTTTAGATGAAATATCTATTGCTTTAACATACAATAAAACAGATGAAACAATCGAAAAAGCCTTAGAAAAATGCTTTTCTGACATAAAAAATAATTTTGATAATAATGAGCAACATTCAATAATTTCTGCTATTATAGGAGACGGTATAAGCTTTGATAAAAATATCAGCCTATCGCTAAAAGCATTGTATCAAATTATTCCTCACCTTGAAAATGGGCAACGTTATGATCAAGCCTGTGAATTAGCTGGATACCATCATAGCCTACAAAGTTCATCACGATCATTAAAACTGCCATCAATTCAAGCCTTGGGACTTGATCAAGAATTGACTAACACAGTAGTTACTCGAGCAATTAGCCAAGTTCGCAAAGTTATCAATGCTCTTGTTGATACTTATGGTTCACCCTATCAGATAAACATTGAATTAGCACGTGATATTGGTAAATCTGCACAGCAAAGAAATGAAATCAATAAATTTCAGAAGGATAATCAAGCAACTAATGATAAATTAGTCACACAATTTGCCGATTATTTCAGCCGTACCCCAGCTAAGGATGAATTAACCAAGTATAAGCTATGGAAACAACAAGGCGGCAAATGTATCTATAGCGGTGATACTATAAATTTAGCTGATATTAGACATGGCGAAAATCTAACTCAAATTGATCATGTTATTCCATTTTCACTTAGTTTTGATGACAGTTTGAGCAATAAAGTTTTGTGCCTAACCAGAGAAAATCAATGCAAAGGTAATCAAACACCCTATGAATACGTTTCTGCTAATGGAACCAATGACAAAGCATGGCACGAATTTGAAGAGCGATGCGAAAATTCCCTCAAACATGGACGGCAAGCGGGTTTTAGTTACAAAAAATATCAACTACTTCTAACTAAAAACTTTAATCAAGAGGGTTTCATTGACCGCAATCTAAATGATACGCGCTACATTTCCCGTTTTTGCAAAAATTATCTGGAAAATTATCTGCAATTTTCAGATTTAGCCGATAAAAATAGACAGCGCGTGCGGGTACTCACAGGACAAGCGACTGCATTCATTCGTGCACATTGGGGACTAGCTAAATCACGTGAAGAGAATGATTTACATCATGCACAAGATGCTTGTGTAATTGCTACCGTTACAACTGGTATGCAACAAAAAATAACCTCTTTCATGAAAGCCCGTGACTTTGGCAAAAATCACGATGCAACTTATACCGATCCAGATACGGGTGAAATTTTCGATGCTTTCCCGATGCCAAATATTAATTTTAGAACTGAAATACTCTTGAAAGTAAAAGATGTATTTGTTTCTAGGATGCCAAAACGGAGCATTACTGGGCAGGTGCACTTAGATACTATTCGGTCAAGTAAATACGTAGATAATCCAGTAGCAGAATATAACAATGGCAAACCGTTTTCAACCATAGCTAAACAACTAGTCGAGAGTGGAATGAAGTTAGATAAAAATGGCGAAATTCCAACGCTGTGCCCTACCTATAAACAGCATAATCCCAATATTTATAAGTTGTTGGTTGACAGATTAGAGCAATTTGACAACGATGCCAAAAAGGCCTTTGCTAAACCAATTTTTGCTCCACGTAAAGATGGTGCACCAAGCGATATCCAAATTAAAACCGTAAAAATTATTCAAGCCCAAAATACAGGTGTTAAAGTGAATCAAGGTATTGCTGATAATGGTGGCATGGTAAGAATCGACATATTTACCAAGGAGGGTAAAAACTATATTGTTCCAGTGTATTTATCCGATGTAATCAGAAATGAATTGCCGAACCGAGCAATCGTGGCAGCAAAACCAGAGAAAGAATGGGACTTAATCGATGATAGTTTCAATTTTTACTTTAGTTTATACGCTAATGACTTAGTAAAAATAATTAGCAAAAAAGCAACTTATTTTGGCTATTATACAGGTACAGATAGAGCTACAGGCGGGGTAACTATTTTATTACATGATGGAGCTAGGGAGTTTCGAAGCATTGGAGTTAAAGTTAACACTACTTTAGAAAAATACCAAGTTGATGTCATTGGCAACATTAGCAAAGTTAATCATGAAACTCGCCTTGATTTTAGCCAGCTGAAAACTCAAAAATGACTTTTCGTTGTGTTATGATTAGTCAACCAAGTTATTTGCAAGTTGCAAAATCCCAACTGCAAATAACTCAAGATAACGAAAAATATACAGTTCCATTGCAAGATATTGCCTGCATAGTGATTAATCATTACTCCATAACGCTCAGCGCAACTTTATTAAGTGAATGTGCCGAGAATAATATAGTCATGATAACTTGTGATAAAACCCACCTTCCAAATGGAATTTTCCATAGTTATTTACCCCATTCACGCCAAAACCTTGTCTTGAAAACCCAAATCCAGCTAACTCAGCCATTTAAGAAACGGCTATGGCAAACAATCGTTGAGCAAAAGATTACCAATCAAGCCATGGCATTAAAACATTTATGTCCACTAAGCTTAGATATAAACAAATTAACTCATTTATCACAAACTGTATTATCAGGTGACACAAACAATAACGAGGCACAGGCAAGCCGAATATATTTTCCAGCTATGTTTGGTGGGGATTTTACTCGCATAAGTAAAAACCGCCCTGCAACCAGCCAAAATATTGAATATAGTGAGATCAATGGATTGCTAAATTATGCCTATACTATTATCCGTAGTCTAATTTGTCGTAGTCTCGTAGGTTATGGATTATCGCCAACACTTGGACTATTTCATGATAATCAACTAAATGCATTTAATTTAGCCGATGATTTTATTGAGCCTTATCGCCCATATATTGATTGGTATATTTATGCTATCGTTGAAACTGCTCAAAAACTAGAACTATCTACTACAATTAAGGCAAGGCTAGTAGACATACTCAATCATATTGTGATAATAGATAACAAGCTAACTACTTTACTAAATTCAATGCACGTGATGGTAAAAAGTTTTATTAGTTGCATTAATGAAAATAATTTTCAACTAATTAAGCTTCCGTCACTACCACAATTAATACAACGTAGTAACATGGATTAACAAGATGTTTTCTGAGATTAGATGGATGAGATTAATTGTATTTTATGATTTGCCAGTTACAACCAAACGGTTAAGACAAGTTTATCAACGATTTCATAACTATCTATTAAAAGAAGGTTATGACATGTTGCAATACTCAGTATATTGTCGGTTGTGCAACGGACATGATGCAATTGAAAAGCACATCAGACGTATCGAAGCCAATGCCCCTGAACGTGGTAATATTAGAATAATGAAAGTTACCGAAAAACAATATAGCCAAATGTATTTTTTGGTCGGTACACCATCAAAGCAAGAAAAAATCAATAAAGAACATAAACAGCTTTTACTGTTTTAATAAATTAATGACAGTTTGAGATGTCAGCTGTACGACTTTTTGTCTTATTATAGCAAACTCATGGTTTAGGTAGTGATAGCCAGATATTGTATCAAAAAATCTCATGACATAGTTACTTTATTACGATATTTGTTATTTTATTAAATAAAAAACCTAAATAATTTCAAACATATCAATATAATAAAGCATGTTAACTATATCACTACCTAAACCGT
>DPRZ01000230.1 GCA_003538525.1 Neisseriales bacterium | reverse complement strand
AGTTTATTATTCATCGGATTAACTGCGGTCTTAAATTTCTTCCCAGTTAAAGCCTATGGCGAAATGGAGTTTTGGTTTGCTGGTATTAAAATTGTCGCAATTCTTGGTTTTATCTTAGTTGGTTTAGCGGTATTATTTGGAATTGTCCCTCAATTTGGTCCTGTTATCGGCTTTAAAAACTTTTATCACGACGGTTGGTTTCCCAACGGCTATTTGCCATTTTTTTATGGCATCGTAGTAATTGTCTGCACCTATCAAGGCGCCGAATTAGTCGGAATTGCAGCGGGTGAATCTGAAGACCCCGAAAAAAATGTAAAAAAGGCCATCCGCAATGTTGGCATTCGGATTTTATTATTTTTTGTCTTATCGGTATTTGTCGTAACCATGTTAACGCCGTGGCAACAAGCCTCCGTATCTAATAGCCCATTTATTTCGATTTTACAACGTGCCAAAATTCCATATATTTATCAAATCATGCAGTTTGTAATTGTTGCTGCCAGCTTATCGGCAGTTAATTCGGCATTTTATGCCTGTGCGCGCTTACTCTGGTCAATGGCTAACTCCAAGCAAGCACCACGAATCTATGCCATTACCAATAAAAACGGTGTACCCTATTATGGTGTAATTGTCACCGCCGCTATGTCGGGCTTATGTTTATTAAGCAAATTCTTTGGTGCAGAAAAAGTCTTTATTCTGATTGTCTCCTCTTCGGGCATGGTTGGCTGTTTAATTTGGATTATGATTAGCTGGGGACATATCGGATTTCGCCGCTATTTAAGCCGTGAGGGCGTCAATCCAGAAACACTTTCGTTTCGAGTGCGCGGTTACCCTTTCGTGCCAATTCTCAGCATCGTATTTAATGCCTTAGTAATTCTCGGCATGCTGTGCGATGATGGGCAACGCATCGTGGTCTATCTTGGTTTACTATTAATTGCGTTCTTCTTTGTTGTGTATCGCTTATTTTTCTACACTGCGTTAAACCACAAGCACGCGGTAAAAAATTAATTTTGATTGCTACGCCGATGGTTTTTTTGGAGCGCGAATTAAACTTCTTAATTAAGAACTAATTATCCTTTGAGCCTTATTTTGGCTGAGCCGCTACTCGAATTAGCGCTAAAATATTTATACCTGATGGTGCATTGCCACATAAGTGTTAAAATAATGCTCTAAGATAAAAATACGTTCGGAAGTAAAATGAACAACATCAATAAAATACCAACCTTTGATAAACAGCGAGTGTTGCATGAATTGCAACACTTTTTACCAGCTCAAGAACCCCTAGTTAATTTCATCCATCATAACACCTTGCATGCATTGCAGCATTTAGAGTTTGATCAAGCGCTCAGTCGTGCAGCACAAATCTTTGGTTATAAAGTCTATTTTCCACTGGCTAAATTTCGCGAGCTGTTTAATCAAGGTCTAATTGCCGAAAAAATTCTCGAGCAAACCATAATTAAACACGCTGGTGAACAGCAACTTAAAACCTGGCGCTATAAATTACTCGAACAAGATTTTGCACCATATCTCGACTCTAAAATTGGCGCGCTTCGCAACCAATGGAAACACCATTATCAGGTTGATTTAGATTGGCATATTTATCCATTATTATTTCGCCTGTTATGCAACTACCTTGATCAAGGCGTCGCATTGTGGCCATTTCCAGTTGAGAATAAATCTTTTCTCGATGCCATCCGTGAATTGGAACAACACACTAAGGTTAGTTTATTTAAAACTCCGCGGGCGCGCGAAATGTTACTCGATACCAGCCTAAAGCTTGAAGATTTACTGGCTTTTTTACTCGGTAACAATCCCGATATTTATGAACAATATCTCTATGATCAGCAATTTGCACATAAGGGCTGGTCGGGTATGGTGAGTTCAATTGAGCGCAATCCTAAAACACTGTTAGATCCACGCGAAATAAATCTGGAAGAATTAATTCAATTTGAGTTATTGCTCGAAATCGACACCCTAGATTATTTGCTGGCTAGTCAATGGCGTCCATTAAGCCAAATTATGCAGCAAAATTTACCTAGCATTCACGATGATCTAGCGCAACCAGAATTATTTGACGTCTTAGCCTTATGGCAAAAAGCTTTTGAATGGAGCTATTACGATCAAGTATTATTTGCCATTCAACAAGAAAAACCCCAAAGTAACAAACCAAGCAGCAAGAGTTTTCAAGGTTTATTTTGCCTCGATGATCGCGAATGTTCTTTGCGCCGTTACCTCGAAAGTGTTGCGCCAGATTGTGAAACTTTTGGCATGCCTGGCTTTTTCAATGTCGCTCTATATTATAAAGCCAGCGGCAGCAATTTCCTCTCTAAATTAGCTCCTGCACCAGTCAAACCCCAACATTTGATTAAAGAATTAGGCAAAATAAAACATCCGCCACATAATTTCTATTTCTCACGCTTTAGCCATAATTTTATTTTTGCGTGGCTGATGACGCTAACGATCGGCTTTTGGTTTCCAATTAAACTTATTCTAAACTTATTACGTCCAAATGCAAAATCAGCCTATGACTCCTCAGTCTATAGCGCCCGACGTACTGGCAAATTAAGCATCACGAACGAAGATGAGCACACCGAAAATAATTTACAAATCGGTTATAAAGAAGAGGAAATGGTCGAAAGCGTTTATCAATTACTCACCAATGTCGGTCTCAATCGTGATTTTGCGCCAATTGTATATGTCGTAGCGCATGGTGCTAGCTCGGTAAATAATCCACATTATGCTGCCTATGATTGCGGAGCATGCTCGGGGCGCGATGGTGGAGTAAATGCACAAGTTATTGTAACTATGGCAAATAATCCACGTGTACGCGAAAAACTCTTACTCCGAGGTATTGAAATACCTGAGACTACACTCTTCATCGCCGCGCTACATGATACCACGCGTGATGAAATAATTTTTTATGCCGAAGAGCAATTAAGTCCAGAAATGCACCAATTGCACCTGCATTATCGTGAAGTTTTTCAAACTAGCTTAGCTTTAAATGCCAAGGAGCGCTCGCGGCGCTTTATGTCAATTGACAGCCATTTGTCATTGCAAAAAATTCACCAACAAATTATTCGCCGTTCGTTATCCATTTTTGAACCGCGCCCTGAACTCAATCATGCCACTAATGCGTTATGCATCATCGGGCGACGTGAGATGTCGCGACGTGTGTTTCTCGATCGACGTTCATTTTTGCAATCTTTTGATTATGCAAGCGATGCCACAGGTGAAATTTTAACCAATATTCTCAAAGCTGCCGTGCCGGTGTGTGGTGGGATTAATCTAGAATATTATTTCTCACGGGTTGATCAAAATAATTGGGGCGCAGGCACCAAATTACCACATAATGTCATGGGATTATTTGGGGTTGCCAATGGTACCGATGGCGATTTACGCACGGGCTTACCATCGCAAATGATCGAAATTCATGACCCAATTCGGATGCTGTTTTTAATTGAACATTACCCTGATACGGTGCTCAGCAGCATTAGTGCTGATGCGAATATTTATCAATGGTTTATCAATAATTGGATTAATTTAGTCGTGATTCATCCCGAAACTCGCGAACTGTACGTATTTAATACTGGCAAATTTACCACTTATACGCCATTAACCCAAACGATTTCAACCATTAACAATATTGATAATTTACTCGAAGATAATATCGAAAATCTTCCAGTGTGTTTAATTTAAGGTGTGACCAGTTATGCAATACCTTCTTCAATACCTAGTTTTAATTCCAATCTGCGGTTTTCTAATTAGTCTCTTTATTCCGCGAAGTAATGAAAATCGACTCGCCGATGTGGCTTTTTATAGTGTACTCCTGCAATTGGTATCGACCTGTGTTGTGCTAATTATTTGGCTATTTATCTCTCATGATGCGGCTACTTTTGATAAAACGGCGCTGGTACTTCCCACGGGACAAGATGAATTTAACTTAAACTTCCTGTTTGATAAAGCCTCGGCGATATTTTTAATCGTGGGTGGTATCTTAAGTGCCTTGATTATTCTTTATTCACGCCCCTATCTACATCGTGAAGAAAATTACAAACGTTTTTTCTGCATTATTTTGTTTTTTTATAGCGGTTATGTTTTAACTATTTTGTCGGGCAATTTGGAAACTTGGTTCATCGGCTGGGAGTTTTTAGGTATTTCCTCGTTTCTACTGATTTCATATTATAAAGAGCGCTATTTACCTGTAAAAAATGCCTATAAAGTATTTTCAATTTATCGCTTAGCCGATATTGGCATAATTTTGGCCATTTGGGCGGTGCATAATTTATTGAAAAACCCGGGCACATTTACCCTATTGAATAATCCAGAATACATCAACTACCATCTAGAAAATAATCATGCTGAATTGATCTTTATTTCCTTAATGTTTCTCTTAGCCGCTTGCGCCAAGTCGGCACAACTCCCCTTCTCATCATGGTTACCACGCGCAATGGAAGGACCAACTTCATCCAGCGCCATTTTTTATGGCTCGCTATCGGTACATATGGGGGTATTTTTATTATTGCGAACTTTTGGCGTGTGGCAACATCTGTGGTCAATTCGGGTCTTAATCGTCCTAATTGGAATTAGCACCACCTTAGTCGCATCGGGAATTGCCAAAGTACAATCCTCGGCAAAAAGCCAAATCGCTTACTCATCAATCGCGCAAATCGGTTTAATGTTTGTAGAAATTGGCTTAGGTTTTGATAATTTAGTCTTGTTCCATTTTGCGGGCAATGCTTTCTTTAGAACTTATCAATTACTCATTTCGCCCTCAATTGTCAGCCACGCAATTCGCCGCTTATCTTACAGCCACAAACAAAGCGCACGTTCATTTGAGAGCTTTTTACCGCAAAAATTACGCTATAGCCTGTATGTTTTATACTTAAAAGAATGTAATTTAGATTTACTTTTGTACAAATATCTATGGTGTCCAATGAAATTTTTGGGTAATAAAATTAATTTTATTAAACTCAAATATCAAATTAGCCTATTTGTGGTGAGCCTGTTAGCTGGATGGTATTTATTGAACGATGC
>DPRZ01000231.1 GCA_003538525.1 Neisseriales bacterium | reverse complement strand
GGAACCGTAATCAATACACTCGGCTTTTTGAATTCTGGGCATTTTATTGTTGAAAGTTCACAGCATGCGCGGATAATTTTACAGAAAGGTAATCTTGCGGTATTACCTGAGTATTTTGTTCATGAGTATATTGGTTATTTGCTAAAAAATTCAGCTAAACAGAATGATATAGTCGATAAAATTGAGCATGAGTTATTGACGGTATTACAGCATGCGTTGAACCAAATCAAGCCAAGTTAATCTTCTTTGATTGAGTTGCAAAATTGCAACCCATGCCTGCAGATTTGCAGCGCGTCTTTAAATTATAATCCCTCCTGAAATGAGAAGGATACACTGGATATTACGCCTGCGTATCTGTTTCATTAAATTTCAATAACATGTTAAGGAGGATTAAACATGAAAACAAATTTAAAAAAATTAACCTTGGTTTTGATTACAACTGGTTTGGTGGCATGTAATAGTGGAACTACTGCGAGTAGTAATACTGCTTCTAGTTTAAATGGTAGCGAGCTAGCTACTAACGCAACTGCCGCAGACACTAAAGGCTCAATCAAGGTAATGGCAACAGGTCAAAAAACCGCCTATGCACCGCGTGATGATGGTGAGTTACAACCAGGTGGTGAAATCGCTGGGGTGCGCTTTGTCAGCGGTACTGGTGCCGAAGCTGATTGTATTATTGATAAAACCACCGGCTTTATGTGGCCAAAAAATGCTAAATTATTTGCTAAAACATCATGGGATGATAGCTTAAACAAAATTAATGCCATGGATAGCAATTCTGCGAGTACAGGATATAATTTATGTGGACATAAAGATTGGCGGATGCCCAATGCCAATGAGTTAGAAACGTTGGTAAATTATGCTGAGTCAAGTAATGCAACTTGGTTGGAAGCGCAAGGATTTGAAAATGTTGAGCGTAAAGATATGTATTTTACTTCAACTTCATATAATCTTGGACAGTCCTGTGCACATGACACGGCATTTACTACCAGCCTTGATTCTGGAATAACTGGTGGACGGAATAAATCTAAAGTTGGTGCACCTACCGCTGAATATTATTTCCAGTATGCTATACCTGTTCGTACGGCTGATAAAGATGCACCTTATCAGGTTCCAGCAACTGGGCAGAATAAGGTAATTCATCAGATATCTGCATTATGTGATGGTGGGATTAATTATACTTCCCCAACTGGCTCAGATGGTGATTTACAGATGGGTAAAAAAATTCCGCAAAATCGCTTTGTTAGTATTTCAGGTGGCGAATGTATCAAAGATAGCCTAACTGGTTTGGTTTGGACTAGTGATGGCACCTCACAATCTCCAATTCTCCAAAATGCTTATGATGCGATGGGAACTGGCGTTAAGGCGAATGGAATTATCTGGGATAATATGAATCAATATGGCGTTCCATCCGCTAACCAGAAAAAACTCTGCGGACTAAGCAATTGGCGCTTACCAACTATTCGTGAAGCTCGTTCGTTGTACAATTATAATGCAACCCAAAATTCGGCGGCGTTAAATGCCAGCGGCTTTAATCTTGATACCCTTAGCCGCACTGGTTCCTCGTATCTTACCTCTACGCCATTTGCCTATAAAGGGCCACGTTCGACTAACTTAAGTAATGTTGGAATTTCGGCGTGGGATTTACAATTAAATACCAATCTTACTGGTGATGAGGGGAATGGTGGTGATCAAGGTGTTATGAAAAATCGTGATTTACGCAATGCCCTATTGGTGTCAGGTGGTCAAACTATTACACCAGCAGCCAAAAGCAAACCATCTGTAACTGATAAGGTAATTTTCATTACCCAAAATGGTTATAGTAATTTTAATGGTGTAAGTGCTGCGGATGCAATCTGCAATGCTGAGGCGAAAAAAACTGGTAGCCTGATTAATAAAAAAGCGGTCTTTAAAGCCTTATTAATTGCGAGTAACCGTTATCCGTGTAACTCTAACGGTGTGTGTGGTATTAGTGGTTTTAATGATTGGCCTGTACAACCTGATACAACATATACTACTGCGGGAAATAATGGTAAAATCATTAGTAACGTAAATGGTGTATTTCAAAGTTATCCAGCGATGTTGATTCGTGATGAATTTGGTTATGCTCAAAATCGTTTTTTCTGGACAGGAATTAACGGTGTTCTAGTTGGAGAAAGCTCGACTTTGGTGGGGTGGTCATATGCCAATCAGGATGTTAACTGGACTAAAGTGGTTAATGGAAAATCAACGTCAACTATTAGCGGAGCATGGAGCAAATATGCTGATTTGACGGCGAATGATTGGACTTTCCCAAGTGGTGTTTCTTCCGCTGGAATTGGTGATAATGGTTATTATCCAGATTCTCAATTTGGTGATAAGCATAAATCGGTTAAGTCTGGTTTTGGTTATGCAACTAAAAACGCAACACTCTTTGATTCAATTAACCGCTGGACGGTTTCAAGCAGCCAGCAAACTGGTTGGGTGAGTTCTTCATATTGGACTGGTCCGCAAACACATATTATGTGTGTACAACAATAGTTTAATTTGGTCGCTAGGGCAGCAGCTGGTGGCTGTCTTGGTGATTAATGAGTGCTGTTTTAGCCGATTAAGGTAATTTATTCGACACAATTTAACTACACGCGCTTTCGAATTAGTTGAGTTCGTTAAAGTTGTGATGTAGTTGAATTTTTACAAAAAGGAACATGATGTTAAAACAACAACCTAAAATACGAAACATATTTGTACTGCTCACTTTGGCCCTGGGGTTAGTTGCTTGTCAGGGTAGCTCATCTGAAAATAATGAACCAACGCCTGTATCCACGCCAATACCAGTTGCACCACAAGGTACTTGGAAGCAATATTCGGTGCAAAGTTTTGGTAGTGGTAGTGAACTTGGTTTTGTCAATTTTATGACAGCATATAATAATCAATTGGCAATAGCAGGAACCAATACCAGTATGCAGCCAATACTAATTCTTTGTAGAAATGCTGTAAGCTCGTGTGGGAATTTTACGAGCTCAGGATTGTCAAATGTTCAATCTATTTCAGCCCTTGAATTTGATAGCAATAATAACTTATATGGAACTTTTGTGGTTCCACAAAATTTAACCATCAACCCAACGCGGGCGAATGTAATGAAACTGCCTGCTGCAACTGGAACGTGGTTGACTTTTAATTCAACCAATGGGATTGGGCTTGGCTTAGACGTATCTAATTTAGGCATATTATCCTCATCGTCATTCGCAATTCCGTCACCAGGCTTTGGTTGGGCACATTATGGAAGTGTATTTCTGTATGATGCAAATGATAATGAAATTGCGCATAGTATTAATCATGATGCTGGCGCACTGAGTTATGTCACCAGTGATGGTTTAGGTAAAATTTATGTAGCGGGGATTGGTTACTATGATGACGTGCGACCATCTGAGGGGAGTCATGTTTGGACTTGGAATTACAAAGAATCTGATCCAAATTTAGCCTTTAATAAAATTGAATCCTCAGGTGTGCAGTTTTCAATGATTAATGGTATGACCAGTAATAACGCTGGGTCGATTTACATTAGCGGTCAAGATCAACTCTCGGTGACTCATGTTTGGCAATATAATGGTAGCAAATTGCAAGATTTAGCCTTTCCTGGTTACACGATTAGCTCGCTGAGTTATATGCCTGAGGGTAATTCTGGCTATATTATTGTGGGTGGTGTGGATAATGATTTTAATGGTCAGGTTTGGAGTTACAATCTGCAGATTGAATCGTGGGCTAAGTTAGATGTACCGAGCAGTAGTAGTATTGGCGTCGTAACCGTTGATTCTTCTACCAATAAACTTTATGTATCAGGGCAAGATCAACGTGGAACTAATCGAGTGTGGACATTTTTTAACTAACGGGATGGATAAATGAAAAAATTAACTTATAGTGCACTTGGTTTTGCGCTTTTGGGGGCAAGTAATTTAGTTTATGCGCTAGATTGTGCTAGTCAAAATCCACAAGGTCCACAAGCTATTTTGGAATGCATTGCAGGTAATCATGGGCAAACAGCTGAAATTTATTGGAATAATATATTATTTAGTTCTAGTATGGCGTTAGACAAATTTTGCCAGACTAGTTTACCGAGCGATGCAACTCAAGCACAGAAAGAAATGTATGTAGTCGGGTGTAGCGTTCAAAAAGGTAGTTATTTTTCTTATGCTAATTTTATCGCGGCTGATCAGGCCATGCGCACCAAGTTTGGTAGTAATTACACATTCTTACGCAGTAGTGACTATACGATTAATCTCAAAGAATTTGCCAATTTCTTGGCTACCTTGGCACAAGAAACCACGGGGATGATACCTGGAATGAAGAATCAAAACGATGGACTTTATTTCCGTTATGAAAATGGTGCCTTAGGTCCCAATGCTTGTTATGATTATTCTGCTAATCCGACGGATCGCGCTGGAACGCAAGGTCGCAATTGTGCTAATCTTGGTTTAAGTAGTTATAAGACTGGATATTATCCAAAATCTTCATATGTCGTGGCAGTTGATTCAACAACACCAAGTAATGTTTATACTGGTTATGTTTTTGATGGTGATGGTGAATATATGCTAAATACTTCGCCGATATCAATTATGTTTCCAGGCATCCCTGAGATTATTGCTTCTTTGCCTCAATACAAAGATGTTGCCACTAAATTACTCAATCCGTTAGTAGTTGCGAGTTGGGGAAATACTTTAAGTGGCTTCCAATGGCAATTCATGAATCAGACGATAGATCCTGGTTATTGGATTGGAATGGGTAATTTGCAATTAACTGGGGATAGTATGACTAAATTCTTTGGTTGGTATAGTCAAAGTTTTGCGAATACACCAGTTGTAACTAGCAGAAATTTACAAGATTTTGTTAAGCAATATTTGCAAGATGGTGTTTTGGCTTGGGAAGGCGGGTTGTGGTATTGGATGTATCGTGTGAATGGTTATGGCCTACCAACATTACACAGTATTATTTCTGATTCACCTAAAGCTGCTTGTCATGATATTGCTATTTCAACGATGATGGTGAATGGCGGTTGTAATAATTACATCAACGAAGATGGCACTGGGCGTAAGGCTTACTATCAGTTTTTTCTGGCTAAATTTGGTATGACTATGACAGCAGTTCCGTATGAGTTGTATGGTCAAACTTATAACAGTTTGCAGTGTAATGATCAAATTTATGAATATTGTAAGTAATTTAGCGCTAAGTAGAAATTTTATGGAATAAACGTCTATAATTTTTACATGGTATTGCATGAAAAAAGGTGTCGTAATGACACCTTTTACTAATTCAAAGCACTGTTATTTTTCATAACGTTCAATCGAATCTTCAACTTCTTTAATTGCTGCGGCTTTATCATCAATTCCAGATAATTTAACCCATTTACCTTTTTCGAGTTTTTTGTAATTTTCAAAGAAATGCACGATTTGTTGAATTTGTAACTCAGGTAAATCTTCAACTGTTTCAACATCGGCATAGAATGGGCAAACTTTTTTGGTTGGAACTGCAATAATTTTAGCATCCACGCCGCTTTCATCTTCCATGCGTAACACGCCTAATGGACGACATTTTACAATTGCGCCATGGGTAATTGGATATGGTGTAATCACCACAACGTCAGCAGGATCGCTATCTTCAGATAGCGTATTTGGAATAAAACCATAGTTTGCAGGGTAAGACATTGCTGTACTAATGAAGCGATCCACAAATAATGCACCAGCTTCTTTATCCATTTCATATTTTACAGGAACCGCACCAGCTGGAATTTCAATAACTACATTAAACTCTTCGCCTGTTCCAACACTAATTTTTTTTAAATCCATTCTGAACTCCTAACAATTAAGACACATTTAAATAATTTTAAGCTGTATAATTATACATTGTAATGACCAATTAACGCAAATAAAGGTTGAGGATATTATGTTAGATCGTTTAGTTGTTGAGTTTGATAAAGTACTTAAGAATTTATTTCACAAACCATTATCCACGCGTGCACATCCCGATGAACAAATTCAGGATGGTGAGTTTAGTGATGCAGAGCGTAAGCATATTATTGGCTTAATGCGGATCAATCATTGCGGTGAAATTTGTGCGCAGGGGCTCTACCAAGGGCAAGCAATTACCGCTCGTGATAATTCATATAAGCAAGCCTTTGAACATGCGGCTTATGAAGAAATTGAGCATTTGGCATGGACGGAGCAACGCATTCATGAGTTGGGTGGCAAAACAAGTTTATTAAATCCGTTATTTTATGCAGGTAGCTTGGCAATTGGAATTACCGCGGGTGTTTTGGGTGATAAATGGAGTCTAGGCTTTTTGGAAGAAACTGAAAAACAAGTTGAGAACCACTTAAGTGAGCATTTAGAAAAATTACCGCCACATGATAATAAAAGTCAAGCAATTTTACAGCAAATGAAAGAAGATGAAATTAAACATGCGCACATGGCACATGATTTTGGTGCTGCTGAATTGCCTGCAATCGTGGTTAAAACCATGCAAGCGACTTCAAAAGTAATGACTGGTGCGGCTTATCGGATTTAAGCTGATTCATATGACAATTATGTTGCATCTAATTAAACTTGAATAGCGGTTATTTTCATATAAGCTATGATATATGGCGCTATGAAATTAAAAATGCCTAGGATTAAATTCTAGGCATTTTTATTGCGGATTATCATGTCTCTAGCCATGGTAAATTCATACTTATTCCTGCGCATTTAGAGTTGCTTGCTGCTCAGAATTTAACATATCAATTGCAATACTTCTGTTCATGCAACGATAAATAAAATCAATGACAATCTTTTCTTCAATCCGCAGAGATTTGCGCGAAGTTAAATAAAAATCTGATTGATAAACATAGTATTCGGATAAAACTGGAATTAGTTCACCTTTTTGAACTTTCTTTTCGCACAAATAATTCCAACATGGAAAAATATGATTGCCACAAAGCCCTATTTCAAGGGCATTAGCCAAGTTATTGCATTTAATGAAGTCTTTAGTACTATCATGCATTATTGTGTCATGAGTATATTTATGGGTAAAGGTTACATGGTTCATAACGATATTGTTAACATCGATTCCACCAACCAAATTATGGTTTTGCATTTGTTCTACTGATAAAGGAAGACCGTTTTTTCTGGCATATTCTGGAGTACAATAAAGTTGTATTAGCTCGCTTCGCAAAAATCTTTCAACGTGTTGGCTATCGAGTTTATTTTTTACCGAATGAGATGTTATAGTTAAATCCATCCTACTATGATTATCATAACCACCATTATGATGAAAGAATAAATTGAGTTTTATGTTTGGATTTATGGATGTGAAATAATTGATATATGGACTAATTAGCTCTAATGAGACAATAACAGGTAATACAATACTTATTTGACCATTGCTGAGCTTGTTGGTTGGATTAATTGTTTCAAAAAAATTACTTAATTGTAGGCGTAACCCTTTGAAATTCTGGTATAACAATTCACCGTCTGGCGTTAGCTTGAGATTTCTGGTATCTCGTATTAGTAATAGTTTATTGAAATAAGTCTCTAATTCTTGAACCTTGCGAGTCAAAGTTGATGTAGCCATGTTTAGATGATCTGCGGTTTTGTTGAAGCTGCCAATTTCAACTAATTGCGTAAATATGACAATATTATCAAACATTTTTTTCCTCAAAACTATTATTATTTTTTATGGTCGTTATTTTCGCATACTTTGCTTATAACTATGCTACTTAGTAGTAGTAAAAGTTAATTAATATAAATTGGTGCAATTAGATTAGTTGGTAAATTTCTTGTAAATTGAGCTGATTAAATGCTTCTTTGTTGATATTTAATTGTTTTGCCTGTAATTTTTGCACTATTCCTAAAGTGGAGTGATTTTTGCATATATGCTGTTAATCTGAATTAATTGAACTGTTAGAATTGCGACCTAAGTATAAAATTTGAATCTGTGCTTATTTGTAGAGTTCAGAATAATTAGAACATGAATTGATATAAAAGGAAAAATATGAAGAATCAAAATCACTCCACT
>DPRZ01000255.1 GCA_003538525.1 Neisseriales bacterium | reverse complement strand
AAAGAACGCAGTGAAGAAGCTGGCGCACCTGATCATGGTGGCTATGATGACGCTCCTGCGTATGATACTCCAGCAGCTAAAGCGCCACAATCAGCATTTAATGCACCAGGTCCATCGCTACAATCAGATGATGTACCATTTTAAAGTTAGCTAGAGAACCTATTCGGTTTAATTAGTGAACTTGATGAGGACAGTTTATACAGCTGTCCTTTTTTATAATTCAATTAGTTTGTTGGACGAATTTTCGGTGCGCGCGGGAAGAGCATGATTGTCATCATTATTAAAGCGGTGAGTGTAGTAAAATTATGGGTGATCTGTCTAAGGTTGCGTGCTTAGCGGCATTAGTCCAATTAATTCTGGAATAGAGATTAGTTAGTTGGTTGCGAGATGTTTTTAATTGAGTTTTGTGGTTTGTTTGTTAGAGGTGTGGCAGGTGAAAGTAGTAATTAAAGTTGGTAGTCAAGCAATTTTATCGGCAGCTGGTGAGCCATTGATCGCGGTGATGGAAAATATTATTGATCAAATTATTGAATTGCAGATTGCGGGGCATCAGGTTATTTTAGTTAGTTCGGGTGCGGTAGCTCTTGGGCGTGGCATTGCACGACGGATCAATGGGCGGGAATATGCCAACTCGGTAGCCGATAAACAGTTATTAGCCAGTCTTGGTCAACCTCAGCTTATGGCACACTATAGTCAAATTTGTGAGAAACGCGGCTATTTAGTTGCGCAGTTACTATTGACTAAATATGATTTTCAAACCAAACGGAGTTATACCAATATACTGCGCTTATTACAAAAAGCTTTATCGCAAAGCCATGTCCTAACCATCATTAATGAAAATGATAGTGTTGCAGTCGATGAATTAATGTTTACCGATAATGATGAACTCTCGGGAATTATTGCCGCACAGGTTGGTGCGGATAAATTATTACTCTTAACTAGCATTACAGGGGTTTATGATAAGAATCCTGCTGAAGCGGGGGCTAAATTAATTGAAGAAGTGCGCTTGAGTGATGAATTACCTGAACTGTCAGGTAAAACTTCATTTGGACGCGGTGGTATGAGTAGCAAATTAAATACCGCGCGTAAAATGGCGAGCGTTGGAGTGATGACGCATATTGCGAGCATTGACGAATTAGATGTAATTCGGCGCTTGGTTTTAGCGGAAGATAAAATTGGTACTAAGGTGATTCCCGAACACAAACAAGCCGCGCGCAAGAAATACTTAGCGTTTACCCAAGGTGAAGTGCATGCCCAAATTACTGCCAATTGGGGTTTAGTTAAGGTTCTGGCGCAGAATGAAAGTTCAACCAGTATTTTGCCAATTGGTGTGGAAGCTTTTAAGGGTAATTTTAAACGCGGCGATTTACTGGAAATTTTGAATCCAGCTGGAACTAAAATTGGCGTGGGCGTTGCGCGCTATAATTCACAAAAATTGAGCGAATATATCGGCGGTAAAAATCACCCCGAATTAATTCATTATGATTATTTACATCTTGAATATGACGCACTTATGGAAGGTCAACCACAATGAGTCCAATAATCCAACAACTTACACAATTAAAAACTAATAGCCGCGAATTAAGCCGTTTGAGCGATGAATTACGTCAACAAGTTTTGCTGGATTTAGCGCGCCGTTTAGAGTCGTGTGAGACGAATATTTTGGCGGCAAATCAACTCGATTTAGCTCAAATGAGCCTCAGTGATCCTAAATATGATCGCCTGCAATTAAGCGCCGAACGTATTCGCGGCATGGCACAAGATTTACGCCAAGTTGCGGGCTTAACTTCGCCGCTTGGGCGTATTCTCGAACAACGTGATTTAGCCAATGGCTTAAATTTACAAAAAGTCGCCGTTCCTTTGGGCGTTGTTGCGGTAATTTATGAAGCTCGTCCAAATGTTACGATCGATGTGTTTAGCCTGTGTTTTAAAGCAGGAAATGCGGTGGTGCTAAAAGGTGGTAGCGATGCGTGGCATTCTAATCAAAAATTAGTTGAACTAATTCATGCCAGTTTAATTGCGCACGATTTAAACCCTGATTTAGTGTATTTAATGCCACCCGAACGCGCGGCAGTCTATGAATTATTAAATGCAGTGGGTTTAGTCGATGTATGCATTCCTCGCGGTAGTCAAGAGTTAATTAAATTTGTGCGTGAGAATGCCAAAATTCCTGTGATTGAAACTGGGGCGGGAATTGTGCATACTTATTTTGATGTGAGTGGTGACGTAGTTAGCGCGGCAAAAATTATTCAGAATGCTAAAACGCGGCGGGTGAGCGTGTGTAATGCGTTGGATTGTTTATTGGTGCATGCGGAGCGCTTGGCTGATCTCGCTCAATTAGTTGCGCCACTGGCAAATTCTCAGGTGCTTATTTATGCTGATGCAGCGAGTTATGCGGTGTTGGCTGGCGTTTATCCGTCGGAGTTATTGCAGCGTGCCACGGCTGAGTCGTTTGGTTGTGAGTTTTTAGATTATAAACTCGCACTGAAAGTAGTTGCTAATGTAACTGAAGCAATTAAACATATTCAACATTATAGCTCAGGGCACAGTGAGGCAATTTTAGCTAATGACGCGGCAACAATTGAGGAGTTTATTAACCAAATTGATGTAGCGGTAGTTTATGTCAACGCCTCAACCGCATTTACTGATGGTGGTGAATTTGGCATGGGCGCTGAGATTGGCATTAGTACGCAAAAACTGCATGCGCGCGGACCAATGGCATTGCCAGAATTAACCAGTTATAAATGGATCGTGCGTGGTAGTGGGCAAATCCGCTAGACCGCGCTGATTAATCACCACACAACGTTGCGAGTATAAAAAATAAATAAAATAATAATTTAGCTTAATTTAGGCAGATTGGAACTAACATGTTAAAAAAACCTTTAAATAATCTTAGTGTATTAAATCAAGAACTTAGTGCGTATTTATACGCAGGATATGACCTACATTTTATTCATGGCTGGTTTGGTGCGTATTTATCGGCACCCAGCGATAGCGAAGAAGATTTGCTAATCCCAACTTATTTGATTTTGGATGAAACCAAAATTGCCGATGAAGAGAAATTTACTAAATTGGTCGATAAATTAGTTAAAGTCTATAGCGAATTAGCCGATGCGATTTTTGAAAATAATAAATTAATTCGCCCGCTAATTGATTTCGCTAAACCGAATGGCTTTGATCCATTAACCTTTAGCCCTGAGCAACAACGTAATTTATTAGTTTGGTTGTATGGTTACTTAACTGGTTATTTAGCCATTGGTGGCGATATTACCGAATATGCTAGTGATGAGAATCTTCTGGAAGAGCGTTTCTTTCCTGGTTTATTTACGCTGTGCATCGCATTTTTTAAATTGAGCCAACAGGTTGATTTAAGTTTCATGTCTGCCGAAGTCGCAGCGGATTTTGCTGAGTTACACGCCGATTTAAAAACCATGTGGGAAAGCGAAGACGGTGAGGGTGACGTTGATGAATTGATTAATGACGCAATTGAAGAGCTCGACATGGCGGATGTAATTGGTGCCTTGAATGATGTTTTTTATGTGGTTCGCGTGAGTGATGAAGCGCGTTTTGTGGCGCAACAAAATAGTGCCAATCCATTATTAGGCAAATTAACTAGTCGGAATTAAT
>DPRZ01000146.1 GCA_003538525.1 Neisseriales bacterium | reverse complement strand
CTTGGTGTACTCGTGGTTACAACCGTGGCAATAATTTCGCGCGCTGAGGTTACCTGTGGCTGAGCTGGCGGTGTAATTAATTCAGCACTAATTTGAGTAGTGCAATTATTTGCCTGAATTAAAATTTGCTTGTGCTCTTGTGAACCAATGCTAAACGCAACCATGCGTAATAAACTCATGGTAAAAATCGGATATTTATCATTAACCTTACGTAGTTGTTCTAAGCCAAGATTACTAATTTCAAAATAAAGTTGGCAGTCTTGCAGTGAAATTAAGCTGGCTAGTTGACGGAGTTCTGGGCTTAAATTAGCTTGTGGACTTAATTGGACCAATCCAATTTGAAATAAATTATGATTAATTTGTTCAAGGATGTTTTCAAAATTAGCACCTTCAGAATTTAAACGTTGGCAAATCTGTACTAATTCGGGGCTATTTGAGCTTTGAATCGCTTGTAGCAGTGCGATAATTGAACCATTATCACTAATCCCGAGCATCTGTTGGCTAATTGATAAAGTAATTGTACCATTGGCAAAGGCAATTGCTTGATCGGTCAACGAGAGCGCATCGCGCATACTACCACTCGCGGCAGTTGCAATAACTTCAAGCGCCTCAGCTTCAAACCCAACGTCTTCGCTAGTTAGAACTTTGGCTAAATAGTGTTCTATTTCAGGAGCCGCCAAATTGCGTAATTTTAATTGTAAACAACGTGACAAAATTGTAATTGGAACTTTATGAGGGTCGGTAGTTGCTAAAATAAACACCACATGTGCTGGCGGTTCTTCCAGAGTTTTGAGCATGGCATTGAATGCGGACTTGGAAAGCATATGCACTTCATCGATGATATAGATTTTGTATTTACCACTACTTGGTGCATATTGTGAGTTTTCCAGAACTTCACGAATATTATCCACGCCAGTATTCGATGCGGCATCAATTTCAATGACATCCACGAAGCGCCCAATATCAATTTGACGACAATTATCGCAGATTCCACAGGGTTCATTGGCTTCAGGATTCAGACAATTTAGCGCCTTGGAAATAATTCGTGCAATGGTGGTTTTACCCACGCCGCGTGTTCCAGTTAATAGATACGCATGGTGTAAACGACCGCTTGAGATAATATTTTGTAAAATTTTAACGGTGTTGTCTTGCCCAACTAAATCGACAAATTTTTTAGGCCGCCATTTTCTAGCCAGTACCAGATGATTCATGTGGTGAATTCTTTTATAATATTATTATTAGATTATTGTAACTTGTTGTAGCTGGGATTTTAGCATGAATTAAAGCCAAGTTTAGGGCTTAATGGGGTTAACCTTGTTAATGAATCATATTTTAGTTATGAATGGTAATGCTTGTATGATGTACTAGGTTGATGAGACTAGTTGGTTAAATAGAAGATGAAATCTACAAAAATAGGCGGCATGGTATTCCAACTGCTCGATCCTAAAATGAATAGACGTTATACCAAATTGTTTATATACAGTATTTGATTTAAACTGCTATAATGTTAACTGTGTAAGGTAGCCAGGCTTTATTGCTTCGTGTGGCACATTGGCTTAAACTACAGTTATACTTTATGCTGATATCTTGTAACTACTAGCATAAATTGCAGTTCAGTATTTCTAAGCGGTCTGAGTATTGATAATAGCGTTAAAAAAGAGGGAAAACATGAAAACACAACATAGAATAAAGATTCTAGCGGCATCACTAGCGGCTGGAAGTAGCTTCTTGCTTGCTGGCTGTAATGGCGGTAGTAACAGCTCAACTGGCGGCGGTCAAAATTTAACTGGCGCACCGATTGCAGCAACCACAACACCAACCTTATTTAGTAGCAATAACTGTCTAACTGGTGTGGTGAAATTCAATGGTAATTCGCAGTGGTATTTAAGCGGTAGCATTGATTTAACGAATAGTTGTGCCAGTGATCAAAGTGTAAGCGGTCAAACGATTAGCTTAACCTCACAAGATAGCGCAGGTAAAGCTGTTGCTATCGGCACTTTGAATAATTGGCAAATTAACAGTACCGCATACAAATTAACTTTTAGTGCTGGTAATGCCAATCAACAAATTGGTTTAGTTACAGCAGACAATAACAATCCAATTATTAAAGCTAATCAAACTATTTCATTTAGTGGTGGCTTAAATCTAGCTGGTGCAGCCTTTAATTCAACGTTGGCAACGAGTAGCTTTGCAATTAATGGCGCTAGTCCAACCCCGACACCTACGCCAACTCCTACACCGACCCCAAGTCCAACTATCACGCCTACTCCAACACCATCTCCAAGCCCAACACCAACGCCTGGACAATACAAAATTTATCCAGATGGACGTGGTAGTTATATAGCTGATAGCCAAGTTCAAGGTAGTGATGGCAAAATTTATCAATGTTTATCGACAACCGTAGCGCCATGGTGTAACAGCACCTCAGAATGGGCTTATGCGCCAGGTAGCGGTAGCGCATGGTCGAGTGCTTGGTCATTAGTTTCAAATCCAACACCGACACCTACGCCAACCCCAACGCCTACACCCACAACTGGCTCATTGAGTGTGGTAGTTAATACTAGCAATGCAGGTTGTACTGGTACAAGTATTTGTAATGGTCTAAGTGTGAATGTTACAACTAGCACAGGTTCAAGCGTAGCTAGCTTTGTAGTACCAACCGCATCATTAGGTGGTAGTTATACACAAGAAATTACTGGTTTAACTGGTGGTTCAAAATACACCGTGGCTGGCACTAGTATTAATAGCACTACTGTTACGTACACACCTTCGGCAACTCCAACGATTGTAAGTGGTTCAGTGACACCAGTTACAATTAAGTATGACAAAAC
>DPRZ01000207.1 GCA_003538525.1 Neisseriales bacterium | reverse complement strand
AAAGTATTAAGTTCAACTTTCATAATCAGAAATAATAAGATAATTACACCTAGCGCAACAATTAAGATTGGCATATCTGCTCCTTGTCGGTATTTATAATTCTAGATTGTGCTAACTTTAAATAAAGCGGTTTAAGTTGTTGGTTCAAATCACTAAACAATTGATAGCTTTGCGCATAACGCTTAACATTGGCTAAATTTGGTGTATAGAGCTGACCAATTTTGAGTAAATTTTTACTCGCGCTAAGATTCGTAACCATGTCGCAAGCATAAAATCCGAGCAACGCGGCTCCCCAACATGAGCTTTCTACGCTCTCAGGAATAAGAATTTCGCAATTAAAAATATCCGCCAAAATTTGACACCATAAACTCGAATGCGCAAAACCACCCGAGGCAATAATATTATTCAACGAAGTGGCAGGCGCTATCTCAAGCAGCTCCAATACCGCGCGCAAATTAAAACTAATTCCCTCCAACACCGCACGCGCCATATGCTCTTTTGTATGCTGATGGCTTAAACCAAAAAAACTTCCGCGCGCATTGGCATCCCATAATGGCGCACGTTCACCTGCTAAATACGGTAAAAAGAATAATCCATCGCTACCTGCATTAATTTGAGCGGCTGCCGCTAACATTGGCGTATAATCATTGCCAAGCGTAGCTGACGTTTGCGGTGCATAAATTTGCTCATAAAACCACTGCAAAACAATGCCACCGCTATTAACCGGACCACCAATTATCCACAAATTATCTAATAACGGATAACAAAAAGTGCGCGCAGCAGGATCTAAATATGCTGTTTTACTTGCGCGGCGTAATGCGCCACTGGTGCCAATCGTTAATGCCACGGAGTGTTCATCGAGCGCACCAATCCCTAAATTCGCCAAACAACCATCACTTGAACCAACGATAAAGCGACACTCTGCACTTAAACCTAATTTTAGCCGTAAGCTCTCGGCTAAACCAGTTAATTGATAGGTTGTTGCAACAACTTGACTTAATTGTTTTGAACTAATCCCGGCTAAATTTAGCGCGGCTTGATCCCAAGCTAATTGATCTAAATTCAACATACCGCTGGATGCCGCAATCGAATAATCCACGATTAATTCACCAAATAATTGCAAAAAGATATATTCTTTAATTGAAATAAAATACGCAGCTTGAGCAAACAATTCAGCTTGTTCTTGTCTTAGCCAGATAATTTTAGCCAGCGGTGTCATCGGATGATTGGGGACACCCGTGCGTTGATAAAGTTCTTCTGCCTCAGGCTGTGCAGCCAGCCATTGACTCGCCGCTGCGGCACGATTATCCGCCCACGTAATACAACGGGTTAAGGGTTGCTGGTGTTGATCCAAGACAATTAGACTATGCATCGCCGAACTAAACGAGAGTGCAATTATTTGCTCTGGGCTAACTTGTGCGCTTAATTCGGCAATTACCTGCAATACCGCCGCATAAATTTGCTCACTGTCTTGCTCCGCCATACCGTTTAAATCTTGAAATAAGGGATAGCCTTGTTGCGCAAAACCAAACATGTCACCATCAAGGCTAAATAAACCTGCTTTGGTGCTGGTTGTGCCGATATCAACTCCAAGAATATATTTTTGCATGGTTACCCCGTAATTTTATGAGTTAACACTTAATTTTTTTACATCTATAAATTTATCGCTATCAAGATCAAAAAATTTAATTTCTAAATGAATGCTATTTTTATCCTGATCCAAGAACTTCTGTTCAAAATTATAATTATGGATGAAATCACTAGCTAAATTACCATGGTAAGGATAAATCAACCAAACTTTAACAGGATTATGTTCTATAGTTTTATAACGCTGATAATAGGCAAACATTTGATATAAATCACTTTGGCTAATCTGAGTTTGTTTGCGAATAATTTTCCATTTGCTATCGGCAATAATTAATTTTAACTTATTATCTACACCACATTTTTTAAATACAAAATCAGGTTTAAGCCCAAAATGTTCAGCGTTACAACTATAAGCCAAGCTATGTTGATTATGCTGCGATTTAAAATCGGAATGTTCTGGAATTTTCAATTTAGCGCCAACATATAAATTTTTAGCAATAGAAGGATTCTGTATTTCTAATTCCGAAACCGAAATTCCATACTTTTTAGCAATTCCATATTTAGTTTCTTTTGGAAGCACTTCATGCGAAATAGTCGCTACATTTTCTTCAATTTCTCCCTTTTTAACTGTTACAACTTCCTCTTTGACTTTGGTGTTTTCTTGAACTCCAATTGATTTTACTGGCACAGTCTCAATTGGCTTTACAACTGTAGTAACTGCTGCAACACCTTCTTTTATGGGAATCACGATTTTCTGTCCCACCTTTAGGGCTTCCTTTTCTAATATCGGATTCGCTTTATCCAGATCAGTTACTGAAATTCCATATTGTTTTGCTATTCCGAATTTTGTTTCAGATGCAACAACTTCATGAATTGTTGGCGCTGTTTGTTTAGCAACACCTAAAGCAACACTCTTTTCTTGTTTTTCTTTTAGAACCACTTCTTTTTTAGGTTCTAATTTTGGTGTTTCTTTCTTATTCTCTGTAACAATCTTTGAAATAACTTTAGAAGGTATTTTTATTTTTTGTCTTGCCTTTAAACCCGTTTCTACTAATTCTGGATTGGCGGCATTAAGTTCTTCTAAAGATACCTCATATTGTTTTGCAATACCAAATAAAGTCTCTTTAAGCTGTACTTCGTGAGTGTTTTCAACAATTACAGTTTTTGATTCTGTTTTTGATTTAATTCCCTTTGAGGTCGCACGCGGAATTAAAATAATTGATTCTAATTTTAATGTTCGACTGCAATCTGGATTAAGTTCATAAATAGCACTAGGTTCTACTTTATATTTCTGAGCAATAGCAGTGATTGTTTCTCCTTTTTTTACAGTATGTTTTATCAACTTCTCTTGAGAAAAAACCAACGAAGAATTAATAAGTGTAAAAATAAATAGTAATGTGTAGTATTTCATTTGTTCATTAATTTTCATCTCAATTCAAATTCGGAAATTTAAATAGTTACGCATTGAAAATATCGTACATGAGATTATTTTAAGAATTACAAA
>DPRZ01000157.1 GCA_003538525.1 Neisseriales bacterium | reverse complement strand
AACGACAAATGCGCCAAAAGATCCATCAATAATTCCAAATAGTCTTTGGTTCAAAGCGGTCTGCCATCTTCACCAACATAGTAGGTTTCTATATTGATTAGTTTCTCAGCATAAGCAATGGCTTGCTGCAAACCATCCAGTGGATCTTTATCCTCGGATTTGGCTTCAACGATTCCAAGATTAACGTTTTTATAACTCAGCAAATAATCTACCAAGTAACGCTTGCCGCGTTTGTTGGCAGGTAATTTTCTGCCATCGGTAAAAAAATACTTAAATCCATGTTCACGGGTAATATGAAATTCTGTCCAACCAGACTTTTTCAACTGGGGTGTAATTAATTTGGCTTTGGTGTCTGCTTCGCTGTAACTCATATCTCTCCCAATATAGGTTTTTTGCTAGGTTTTACTAGATTAATCAATACGTTATTGTACCATTATTCTACGTTAGGCGTTCTACTTTCACCACATAAAACCGCTGTAATTTAGTTACACAACTTGTAACGCAGCCATCAATCACTGACGACCAAGCAATTTGACAGCAAAGGTACGCTATTTAGCCTCCAAATAACGGAAAAAATCTTTCTCAGGTGTAAACCACAAACTAATCAGCGAAACATAGCTAAAGAACATAATTAACAATGAGGGAATATACAGATCATTAAACATAAACATCAGGCGCATCACTACGAAACCCGAGAAACCAAACATTAGCCCCCACGATAAATTATAGGTTAAGGCAATTCCGTATAAACGCGAGGGAACCGCAAAAATACTATTTAAAATAACCAAGATTTTGGATGCCATCAAACCGCAACAAAATAAACAACCTGCCCCAACAAGCGCCACAAATTTAAAATCGTGGCTCACATAAAAATGAAACATAATAAAAATCAAAAGTTTAATAATTAACCCAAGGGTTAAATGAAATTTACGCCCAATTTTAGTATGGAAAATACCACCAACGATAAACCCCACAATTCCGCAACTGATAATAAGCAGCTGCATAAAGTAAACCCGTTGTACCGAGTAGTGCAAAAATTTGACCAAGAAATATGGCATAACCGTGACAAAATACGCATTCAAGCTTGCCATAAAGGTAATAAAAAAGGTGAAACGCAAAATCGAACTGCGATTATGTTGCCAAGTTTTGCGCAGCGACCAACTATGATTAATGCTGATATTCTCAATATGGAAATTATGCCAGAGTCCGCGATAACTAAAGATCAACAGCGCCAACGCAACATATGCGCCTGAAAAATACCAATTAAAATGATATAGCACCGACGCTGAGAAAAAATTCACCCCAATAATTGCTGCCATAATAGCTAAGTAAAACAGGATAAAGAATAAATTGCCATAATTAACCCGCTCATTCAAGCCGTGGCTTTTAGCATAAATATAAATCACATATTGTGGCAACATTCCACCAAGTAAAGCCCCTTGCAGCAACCGACAAGCCAAGGCAATATACAACATTTTCGGCACATAAATATAATGACTAACTAAATTACTCAGCAAACTTAGCAGGCTATCGGCAAGGAAAATATACGGGAAAATATAATTTTTACTCTGCTTTTGTAATTTGGTAAAAATTAAGCCCCCGATTGGTGCCATTAGCGAACTAAAAGTATAGGGTGCGACTGTGAAAATAAACGCAAGTAATCCGCTTCTTTCCGAATAAAACTTATTGGCAAAATCACTGGCTTCTAGAGAAAAATTATAATAATGATAAAACAAAAACATTAAACCTATGAACATAATATTCATGTGCGGATTATGGCTCCGAAATTTAGATAAATTCACTCAAGGTTATCCTCATAAACTAAATTTTAATGGTTCACAAAATACACTCAACGCTGTTAAGTGACTTAAAAAACTAAGCCAACTCTTTCACTTAGCTACACTGATTAACATCCCGTAATCTTTAAATAAAATAACGCTATTGTAGCAAACAACGCATATAAAAATACCCCAACTTTATTACTGGGGTATTTGTCACCATTCATCGATTCATGAACTACATTAGTTTTAAGATGGCAAATTATTTGCAAAATCAATTCCTAGATACCCAGGTTTATCAATGATAGCTGGCAGCATATATGTTGCACAAGAATTCAAATCTCCACTTGGCATAGCAACATTACACTGCGTATAAGAAGATTCTGCTTGATTAACAATATAGGCAATTCCATTATTAATTTTAATTCCTGCTGGAGCTGCTAATGTAGCACCACTTGGAACTAGAGTATTACAATCTAATACTCCACTAACACCAATCTTACACTGAGTATAGCTATTACTTTGAGCATTGGTGATATAAACAATATCGTTATAACTGGTAATACCTGCTGGGTATGATAGCTCACCTGGTGCTACAGGTACATCACCACTACAATTCCCAAGCGTACCATTGCTGGGATCGACCGCACAGTTCAGATACGCATTGTTAACAAAAAGTGTAATAAAGGCAAAATCCCCCGCAAATGCAATTCGCATTGGATAAATACTCATATTTTCATATAAGCTTGTTGTCACACATGCTGACAAAACACCAGTTAGCGGAGCTACCTCGCACTTAGTGTAACTCGAAGATAATAAGTTTACAATATAGGCAAAACCATTATTAATTGTAATTCCAGTTGGTATATTTAGCTCCCCAGGTGAGCTTGGCACAACCGTATTACAATTAGTTAATAAACCATCTGCACTATGTGAGTCCACCGAACACTGAGTATAACTACTTTCAGCAGCATTCGTAATATATGCGAATCCATTATTAATGGTTATTCCCCATGCCCCAGTTAATACACCTGGCGCAACAGGAGTAAATACACCACAAGCAACTAATTGACCACCAAATGAAGTGATACCACACTTAGTGTAACTTGAATTAATTGCAGTTAAATATGCATAACCTGAAAAGCTTCCCAAATTAGCCGTAGTAAAAATTGGATTCATCGACACAATCTGACTAAGCTGATCGGTGCTAAATAATGTAGTTAAAATTAAATCTGTGCTCGCATCAAACAAGGTGTGATTAACCATATAAGTTGCCGACATTGATAAGTTATCTTTACCCATAATACAACGTTGTGTCAAAACACCATTTTCTGATGATAATGTACAACCATCAGACATACCAACGCCAGGTAGTGTAACAAAATAATCTTCCATTTGAGTGATCACGGTTACGTTAAGAGCATCATCCGCATTGGCTAATAAATGATAACCGTAACGCTTTCATAAGCAGTACCAGCTTGATTAACTGCAACACTATTTGCTAACGTGGCTTGATTGGATTGCGCATACACCGTTACACCACCAGTTGGTAAATTAGGTTGAGCACTAAACTGAATATTTGAGTTATCCGCATCCTGATAAATTAAGGTTGGGACGGTTAAATTTTCAGTATAAGTAGTTCCAACATTTCTAAGCGCCAAAATATTGCTCTCAAAAACACTGTCATAGACAATTTTACAAGTATCTGCTGGAGCTAATGTAGTACCGGAAATACAAGTGGTTCCATCACCGCCGACTTGCCACGTATATGGCGAATTACCATCCTGAATCCCCGTGATTTTCATTGGATTAGTTCCAGTATTAGTATAGGTCAAGGTAATCGACTTAGTTATCACCTGATCGCGACCCAAGGCAGTAAAATTATACTGAGTCTCTGCAGATTCACCATTACCACTGGTAGCTCCCAAAGCACTGTGGTTAGTTAAAGAAATACTTTGGGCATAACTTTGTACCGTCCAGTCAATGCTACTTACAACACTACCAGATGGCGTTTGTCCAACTGCGGTGTAATCAACTGTATAGTTACTTGCACCACTAGCTCCAGCTGCACTATAAGTTGGACCAAATTGAATCGTACTCGTGCATGAAGCCTCTGCAGCCAATGTTGCACCACAAGTGGTAGCGCTCTCGGTTAAATAAGCTGGATTGTCACTCAAAACACTTGAGATATTGGCTGGCAAATTGCCACTATTGCTAATAGTTAATACTTGCGTGCTTGATTCAAAGTTATTTCCACTGATGGTTAAACTTGGATTAGTTGGGCTAATTGCGATGATGGCGCCATAGGCAGTTGAGCTATAGGCTAATGGCATAACCCGACTATAGGCTTGTGTGCCGTTGGGACCTGCATAGCTAGCACTGAATCCTAGGTTAATCTGTTGATTTAAATCAGTTGCACTATCGGCTACCTCTACATCATAACTACATGATGAACCCATTGGTAAAGTTACAGATTCAGCACAGTTATTATTGTCTAACGTTGCTGTAGCACTACCACCCACCACAACTGGAGCAGGAACACTAATATTGCGTAAGGTATAACCACCAATGTTCTGAACTGTAACAGTCGTACTACCACCAACTGTTGCTGAGAAAGTCAATGGATTATTGCTCGCAGACATTGAAACTAATGCTGCGCCAACACCATTAAACCACGTTACGTTGGCTGCAATGCTACTTGTGCTACCACCTGTGTAAGGTATAGTTATATTGCCACTCCCGCCTGATTCAGTCACATTAAAAGTAATTGTACAGCTGCCTGCTGGTGCTAGCGTTTCACCGCTACAACCAGATAGATTACTAATTCCAGCATCTGCGCTAGCACTACCCAGAACAGCATTTTGGTTACCAGCATTTTGTACTAACAAACTTCCACTCGTACTACTAACGGTATTTAGCAAAGGAATTAGACCTGTCGTTAAAATCGCACCTGCAGCAACGGGTTCAACCGCTAAATCAACACTATTACTAAACTGATCACTAGTTAATAAGGATTTACTTGCATTTAAGCTTTTGTTTGGGCTTTTCGTTGAGTTATTGACAGGTGTATTATTAGCTTGGAATGTGCTGGAATTAACCGTAATCGTTGCGCTAATTGATGAGCTCAAAATAGGTGAGCTAACTTCAACTGCTTGGACAAAGTTAGATTGAATTTGATGACCGCTGATATTACCATTCACGATAGTTACCGCGGGTTTGTTAATCGTCATGCTTGAAACATTATAGACTTGGTTTTGTCCGCTGCCATACAAATAGATCGTGGCGTAACCAGTTGGATTGCCATAACCAGAAATATCTATACCGGCTTTAAACTTGGCTCCAG
>DPRZ01000139.1 GCA_003538525.1 Neisseriales bacterium | reverse complement strand
CTAGTAAAAACTTTGACTTTTACACATCTAGCACTATATTTATCCGCATTCATAGTAACAGGCTTAATATAGCTATTTAGCTTGTAGCTGAAGTATCAAGCAGATAGGTTCGTCCCCATTCCTCTAGCTGTTGTAAAATCGGCTGGAGTTTTTTGCCTACCTCCGTTAATGAGTATTCAACTTTAGGTGGTACTTCAGCATAAATTTTACGGGTTACGACTAGGTCGGCTTCCAGTTCACGAAGTTGATTGGTTAGCATGCGCTGAGTAATCCCGGGATTGAGTCGGCGTAATTCGCTGAAGCGCTTGGTTCCATCCAACAACGCACATAAAATTGATAATTTCCATTTGCCACCCAAAATCCTTAGTACTACTCCGACTGGACAATTTTCATCATGAATATTTGGCATACACGTTATCTCCTAAAAAACGAATTATAACAGTAATAGTATAAATTTATACACTATAGCACATTTTGAGAAGTACTTGTATGTTTAGTCAATTATGGTTACAATACTTCATTATTAATTTTCAAAGGATAAGATTATGTCAATCAAACGTGTTCATATTATTAATGCGCATCAAAAGTGGACTGGGATTGCCGAAGGTAATTTAACTCAGCATTATATTGAAACAATGGTAAAAATATTTAATGCTCACGAGGTTGAAGTTACGGTTACCAATGTTGATGACGGGTATGCTATTGAGCAAGAAATAACGGCATTGGTGGCGGCTGATTTAGTAATTCTCCAATTCCCGATGTACTGGATGAGTTTGCCATGGTTGGCCAAAAAATATATTGATGAAGTGTTTATGGCGGGTCAAGGACGAATTTATAAACATGACGGGCGTGAGATCGACGATGCCAGTAAGAAATATGGTAGTGGTGGTTTATTGACGGGTAAATATATGTTATCAATTACCTGTAATGCTCCACTGGAAGCCTTTGTTAGTGAGGGTCAATTTTTTAATGGACTAGGTGTGGACAATGCTTTTATGGCAGTGCATAATGCTTTGCAATTTGTCGGATTAACTCAATTGCCGACTTTTACTTCACACGATATTTTTAAAAACCCACAAATTAACAGCGAAACTAAAGAGCTAGAAGTGTTATTAACCAATGCATTGCGTGCATAAAATAATAGTGTAACAATTTAACTACCAGCACTTAAAGCCATGGTAACCACGATAAAAATTTGAAATATCTGCTATATGAGCATTAAAATATAGCTGATATTTCATTAATCGAGCAACTACTTCCGCACTACAAGGCTATTAATTACCATTCCAATTAAAACTAAAATAATCCCCAAGCATGCAAATAAATCAGGCACGCCATCATGAAAAAATAACACGCCACCTAACAAGGTAAACACTACTTCTCCTGCTTGAGTCGCTTCAATTACCGCAAGTTGACTTAAATTATGTTTAACCAAATTAGCTGCTTCAAAAAGTAACAAAGTCGCAATAATGCCCGAAAATAGCGCAACTACACCAGATTGAAAAATTTGCTCAAGCGGCGGCAACTGACTTTGACTCAATTCAAAGCCAGCTAAGCACAGCCAAACAGGCATACTACATAAAGTCATTCCAAAAACTCGTTGTAAAGTATTTAAATTATGCCCATGTTTAAATAGGATCTTGCGACTACCCAAGGGATAAGCAAATGCAGCAATTCCAACGGGAAGCACAATTGCCAATACGGTTATAAAACTGACACTGGTGGCTTCATGAACTAACATTAGCCCAACCCCACACATAATCAATACAGCGGTTAAAAGTAACTTAATTGGTATTTTATGGCGAATTTGTTGCAGCTTGCCATTCACCAAACTCGGAGCTAGAAACAGCGGTGTCAATAATGCGCCAGCTGGAATGGTAATTTGCCACGCCCCTGCAATCAACCAAGCCGGACCAAAGCTCGCCGCATAACACAGTGGTACATAAAATAAACCAAAACCAACACATGACCACAATACCCAGCTCAATAAATTATCCCGAATACTCTGTAAAACTGGACGATAGGCGTGATTTTTGCTCAACAACAGAGCTAACAGCGGTAACATAATTAGAAAACGCAGTGCCGCAGTCCATTGCCAAGCATAGCTCGCGGTTGCCATTTCACGATTTAAAATATAAGTTGAAGAGAAAAACAGCGATGAAATTAAGCCGTAAATTAATGCTTTAGACATAAGCGCCCTACCCAATAACTATAATAAAAAAGCGTTACCTTTTCAGATAACGCTCGAATTAATCCAATTAGAATTAATATAGGACACGTGATTTAATTGTACCATCAATTTTTTTCAATTGATTGATTAAATCTTTATCGTATTCTACATCAATATCGCTAATTACATAACCAACTTGTTCATTAGTTTTTAAGTATTGTCCCAAAATATTAGCTTGATGACTAGCTAACATTTGATTGATCTGAGCTAAGACACCAGGAACATTACGGTGTAAATGAATCAAGCGATGTGCTTTGCGTAATTCAGGTAATTGAATATTTGGTAAATTAACACTTTGGGTTGAATCTCCGCCATTGACATAACTAGTTAAGCGCCGCGCGACAAATTCACCAATGTTTAATTGCGCCTCTTCGGTGCTACCACCAATATGCGGTGATAAAATAACATTATCATAGCCACGCAGTGCGCTAACAAATTCTTCTTGATTATTTTTAGGTTCAACTGGGAATACATCCACCGCAGCACCCAAAATTTTGCCTGAATCCAACACTTTTACCATTGCATCAATATCTACCACGTGACCACGGCTCAAATTAATGAAAATCACATTGTCTTTCATCATTTTAAATTCGTGTTCACCGATGATTTTAGCATTGCTCTTACGTCCATCGACATGCAAGGTTACGATATCAACACTCGATAATAATTCATCCATGGTATCGCATTTGCGCGCATTACCTAATTGTAATTTTTCCATCACATCATAATAGTAAACTTGCATTCCCATTGCTTCGGCTAAAACCGATAATTGCGAACCAATATTACCATAACCAACAATACCCAGTTTTTTACCGCGTAATTCAAAACAATTATCGGCAGATTTATCCCATTTACCTTGATGTAATTGAGCATTTTTACTCACTACTTTACGCATTAACATGATAATTTCACCAATTACCATTTCTACCACGCTGCGGGTATTACTAAATGGCGCATTGAACACACATACACCTTTTTGGGTGGCATAGTCTAAATCAACTTGATTAGTACCGATACAGAAACAGCCAATTGAAATTAGGCGCTCTGCCGCATCCAAAACTTTTTTAGTTACTGTGGTTTTTGAACGTATCCCCAAAATCGTAACATCTTTAATTTTGGCACATAACTCATCTTCACTCAAACTACCTTTTAGCGTTTCAACGGTGTAGCCTTCATGCTCCAACATTTTAATACCATTTGGATGAAGATTTTCTAGTAACAGAATTTTAATCCGATTGCGTGGATAAGAAATCGCACGTGGAAAATCATGCATATACAAAAATTCGTCAAAATTTTTGATAACTACATCGGCTTTAGCCGTAACGCTGGTACGTTCCACATTTTCAGTAAACGCATAAAATATATCCGCTGCACCAGCCGCACGAATTTCATAATCGGTAATTCCATCACCAACTGCCCAAACACTCCCCTCAAGATTCAAGCTATTAACGACACGAACTTTACCTTGATCTTGGCATAATGGATTGCTCGCATCTAAGCCATTGATATTTCCAGCTTCATCATAGGTGAAAGTATTAGCAAAAACGTGATCTTCTTTAATACCAAATTTACTCACGATTGGTAAAATATATTCTTTAAAGCCACTCGAAACGATATAAATACTATCAGCAAACTGCTCTAAAAATACCCCATTGCGTTTAAATGAGGGACTAACTTTATCCGCTAAACTAATAACTAACTGTTCGATATGTTTTTTATTGGCACTCAGTAATTTTAAACGCTCGTCCAAACTTTCCGCCAGCGAAATTTTACCATCCATGCCCTGTGCGGTAATCGTGCGAATTTTTTCAATTACGCGTTCACTCTCAGGATGCTCCGCCAAAGCAATTGCCGCTAATTCATCCAAAGTTTCTACTTGAACAAAAGTACTATCAAAATCCACAATTAAAAATTTATTATTCACTATACTATCTTTCTAAAAATTATTTTTCTCGTTTTTAAATTTTATTATCTTTAACATCCGTAGATTACAACTAAGCTACTGACAACTAACTAATTAACTCATTAAGCACTTCAATTGGATGAAGTAAAGTCTTTTCGGCTAATTTAGCACTTTGCGAACGACACGAAAAACCGCTAGCTAAATTAATCCGCTCGGCATTATTGACTGTCGCCGCCCAATTCAGCTCAAATAATCCTTGCGAATTAATTTGTTGCTCTTTTAGATGACCATAAGTTCCCGCCATACCACAACAGCCCAAATTTTTCACTTCGAGTTCTGCACCCAGTTGACTAAAGATTTGTTGCCATTTAGTTGCATCAGCTGGTAGCAAAGCTTGCTCGGTACAATGCGGCAACAGACGATATTTCTGACTAACTTTAACTGCGGGTAATTTAGCCAAATGCAGCGCCAAAAACTCAGCCAACGTTTGCGCATTCCCACTAAAAGCAGGTGCAAATTTACCGACTTCATCCCGAAATAAGGTTGTAATCGTGTTTTCTAAGCCCAGCACAGGAATTTGTG
>DPRZ01000137.1 GCA_003538525.1 Neisseriales bacterium | reverse complement strand
CGATCCACAGGTTATTATTACTAGCGATCCACAGGTTATTATTACTATCAGATTTTAGTGCTTGAACGCGGTAAACTAAATTATTAAATCCTGTTGTCTCAGAAAGAGCAAGCCCAGTTGAGCTAAACAATGAAATGCTTCCACTTGGGATCAGATCCCCCCAACCAAAATTACCTAACCAAATTTGATTGAGTGAGTTCATTGAAACGCCATATCCTGCGCCTAAAATACCACCACCATAAACTGGTGATGTAACCGTGTCATTTTGCCCATCGGCAGGTGCGCCATTAGGTTTTAGAACAATCATACAATTGGTGGAATTTGGCGTGCCTTGTACTACATTGTTAGTTATCCATAGATAGCCATTTTGATCAAAAACAAAATTGCCAGGACCACCAAAAGGACATGACTCACTACCAGTATTATTGAATTTCAAGGCGAGAGTCCAAGCATCTGGTATTCTCAACAAAGATGGTGTATAAATATTCTGACTAAGATTAGAAATTGCCACTATTTCATTTACACCTTGTGCCGAATTTAGCGCTAAATTTTGCAATGCTTGAAGCGTATTCTTCGGTATAGTTCCATTAACTGCTTTTGCAACATTAAAAAGCTCCGTACAGCTTGCATTGTGTTTGATACATTCAGAAATAGCATTTGCCAAGGTATTCATTAAGCGCAAAGCATTACTTTGATCGGCGTTCGGCGGACTAGAAATTACATTGCTTAACTGACCACTAGCGATTGAAACTAAATTTTGATTCATGCCACTTGCAATCAAAATTGAACTTTGTGGTCCAGAGATAATATTACCTTGCCAAAATTGAGCCATCGCATAGGCTGACGCAACAGTGGTTAATTCGTTTATAACTAGACTTGACTCAGTATAACTACCAATGACTAGCGCTAGTTCAAGCTGACTTTCATTAGTAGCCGTTAGATATAGCTGACTGGTTATTAGTGAATTGGGGATTTGCAATGAAAATTTACCACTATTATTCGAGGTAGTTTGTGTGATTAAATTTGTAGATGACTCAGTAATTGCGTATAAATTTACCGTATAACCAGATAATGGTTGACTGCTATTCAAATTACCTGATTGAACGGTTCCATTAATTTGAAGATTGGAAACTGCATTTCCTGTACCACTTGAACACGCAAAAATAATACTGGAAACGAAACCCCAAATAAACAGTCTAAGTAGCCCCATCATTTATACCTTAAAATAAATAAAACGCATTATCCAACTAAAACTTTAACGACTCGACTAATAACTAATTGCGCTACAAAAAACCATGGCATACACCATGGTTTTAAACATTATTGATAAGCAGGCCTAAGCTAATTTAGCTAGTTGCGCTTGCAGTTGCGCAATAACCCCATTTAACTCATTAACCCGCGTGGTATCCAGTGCGACCAAGTTAGCTGGCGCACGTTCGAGATACTTAGGATTATCTAATTTAAGGCGAAGTTTTTCTACTTCTTTGCCATGCTTCTCAATTTCTTTGCTCAAGCGAATGGTCTCTACGGCAACATCAATTTCAACCTTAAGCATTAATTCAACAAGAGGAAGCGATTTAATTGGAAAATCTAAACCCTCAAATGAGCTAACAAAGCTAATTTCAGAAACTTTTGCCATCGATTGAATATATGCCGCAAACTGATTAATTCGCGCAGAATTATCTTGAGTTTCAGATGGTTGTAATTTAATAAACAACGGCACATTTTCACTTGGTTTCAAATTCATCTCAGCCCGCAAATTACGAATTTCAACAATAATTTCTTTTAAAAATTTAATGTTATCCGCAACATTGTGTTTGCTCGCATTAGACGTAATCTCTCCTGCGTCAGCAGTTTGCTTTAAATCAAAATAGTCTGCCGCTACTGGAAATTGCGCTAACATTATCGATGGCGTAGCTTTCTTATCTGTCAATGGCGCAAGTACTTGCCAAATTTCTTCGGTTAAAAATGGCATAAATGGATGTGCTATTCGTAACACAGCTTCCCACACGCTAATTAAAGTGTCAATCGTTGCCGCACGCACTGCACGATCAGCGGATTGCAAATTAACTTTAGCTAATTCCAAATACCAATCACAAAATTGATTCCAAATAAATTCATAAATTTGTTGCGTCGCTAAATCAAAACGATAAGTTTTAAAACCCTCATCAACCGCTGTAATTAATTGTGCTAATTCCAATAAAATCCAATTATCAATTAGCGATTTATCCGCTGCATTGGATGTTCCAACTAATTCACGATGCGTTGTAATATTCATTAAGACGAATTTACTCGCATTAAAAATTTTATTACAAAAATTCCGGCTACCTTCAATACGTTTTAAATCAAAATTAATATAACGTGCTTGCGTTGCTGCTGTGGCTAATGAAAAACGCAACGCATCGGCACCAAAGGCTAAAAATCCATCTGGATAATCTTTGCGGGTTTGTTTAGCAATTGCTTCGGCTTGTTTAGGATTCATTAAATTAGCGCTACGTTTGGCAACTAAATCATCAATTGAAATTCCATTAATTATATCCAACGGATCAATCACATTACCTTTAGATTTAGACATTTTTTCACCATGCGCATCCATAATTAAGCCATTAATATAAATATCTTTAAATGGAATTTCGCCCGTGAATTCTTCGGTCAACATAATCATCCGTGCAACCCAGAAGAAAATAATATCAAAACCAGTCACCAACACATTTGAGGGTAAAAACATTTCTAGCTCTTCGGTTTTTTCAGGCCAACCTAAGGTTGAAAAAGCCCATAAGCCCGAACTAAACCACGTATCTAAAACATCATGATCTTGGCGTAAGTTACGTTGCCCTGCTTGTTGCTCAGCCTCTTCACGACTTCGCGCTACATAAATTTTACCCGCATCATCAAAGTAAGCAGGAATACGATGCCCCCACCACAATTGACGTGAAATACACCAATCTTGAATTTTTTCTAACCATTGATCATAGGTTTTCTTCCAATTTTCTGGCACAAAGCGAATTTTGCCGCTTTCAACTAATTCCAAACCACGGGCAGCAAATTTATCCATATCCATAAACCATTGATCGGTTAATAGCGGTTCAATTACCACACCAGTGCGGTCCCCTCGTGGAACCATTAATTTATGTGGTTTAATGTCAACCACCAGCTCTAGCGCTTCTAAATCAGCAACGATCGCACGTCTAGCCGCAAAACGTTCCAGACCTTGATATTTGGCTGGTGCATTTTCATTGATATTACCATCCAGAGTCATGATATTTATCATCTCAAGGTTATGCCGTTTACCCAATTCATAATCGTTAAAATCATGGGCTGGTGTAATTTTTACACAGCCAGTACCAAAGGCAGCATCAACATAATCATCTGCAACCACAGGAATTTCACGTCCAACCAACGGCAAAATTAAATATTTACCCAATAAATGCTGATAACGTTCATCATCTGGATTAATCGCCACCGCAACATCACCGAGCATCGTTTCAGGGCGCGTCGTTGCAATCACAATTGATTCCGCACTATCTTTAACCATATAGCGAATATGCCACATTTTGCCATTTTCTTCCTCGGAAATAACTTCCAAATCAGACACGGCAGTTTGCAAATTAATATCCCAATTCACTAAGCGTTTACCGCGATAAATATAACCTTTTTCAAATAGGCTAACAAACACCTCATTGACCGCTTTTGATAAACCCTCATCCATCGTAAAGCGCTCACGCGACCAATCACAAGAAGCACCCAAACGACGCATTTGGCTGGTAATAGTATTTCCAGAATATTCTTTCCATTCCCAAATTTTCTTCACAAATTCTTCACGCCCCAAATCATGGCGTGAGACACCCTGAGCTTCCAATTGACGCTCAACCACAAT
>DPRZ01000071.1 GCA_003538525.1 Neisseriales bacterium | reverse complement strand
CGAGTTCCTGCAAACCAAAAAGCTAATAAATCACCGTTTGGCATCATGGTAAAAGATGAACTATGTGCCGCTGGAAGATAACTTGGTTGAGGAATAATTTGTGACTCAAACATTGCCACTTGCGATGCTTGACTTAAATAGCGCACACTAGCTTCAAGTCTAAATCTAGTATTAGTTAGATCTAAACGCTCATAGCTTAAATATAACGAGACCGTTACGCTACATAGCGTTACCAGAGCGGCAGCTTTAATCACTTTTAAACGCATGGTTTACTTTTTATCCAAATCATTAATCTGTTCAATTAATTGAATAACGTTATAGGTGTTTGGTAACTTAAATAGCTCTGGGTTATGAATAATTTGCTTATATAATTCAGGGTGATGCGGACAAGCGCCAATTGTTACCTGATTATCAATTGTGTAACCTAACACTTGCTGACAAATATCTGCATAGCGCTGTTTAATTTCATCATTTAGAAATTCCACCGCAACCACTTGATCCAAAGATTTACCGCCAAGCTTAATATACCCCGTTGATCCCATTATTGTTAACAACACTTCAATATTATGCGGTTCTGCCGCTAAGCATATTTCCAAGGTTGCTCCAAATGAACCAAAATCCAGCAAAGCATACGCAGTATCAGCAACTTCAGCATCTTTAAATTTAGTTTTGTAAAATTTAGCATCCACTACCTGAGGAACTCCAAGTAAGTATTGCATAATATCTAAATAATGAATCCCAAATTCATTGAGTACACCACCACAACCAGCGTAACTTCCACGCCAACCACTAAAATAACCCGCAGGACGTTGCCAACGTTGGATTAAAGAACTACCACGAATTTCACCAAGTAAATTCTCACTCAAAACACGTTTAACCAGCTCAATTGATTGATTTAAGCGTACTTGTAAAACACAAAAGATATCTAAATTCTGCGCAGCCGCCAATTTTTCAAGCGCCAAAATTTGCTCGGCTTTAAAACTAGCTGGTTTTTCAATAATTACATGTTTTCCATTTAATAAAGCACGACTTGCTTGTTGGTAATGAAGATTGCTCGGCGTTAAAATTACCACACAATTTACCGTGGTATCATTAAACAACTCATCTTCATTCGCATATTTACGCTGCGCGACTAACTCTGTTGCCAACTTAGCTTGAATCTCAAGCTCTGGTTCAAAATAGCCAACAAATTCAAAATCTGCTGCATTAGCACGAAGAGCAGCTAAATGTCGCGAAAAAATCGAACCACATCCTAAAACCGCTACTTGATATTTTGCCATGATAAAACCTTTATAGTTTAGCTAAGCTAATTTTTGCTTTTTCACTAACGCGATATAATACAATTAATTTACCAATATGTTGAACAAAGCTAGCATTGGTTGCATTACAAATGTCCTCAATCATTGCTTCACGAGCCTCACGCTCATCACCTAACACGCGAACTTTAATCAATTCATGAGCCTTTAAATTCAAATCAATTTCTTTAACCACCGATTCGGTTAAACCATTATTGCCAATAATTACCACTGGTTGCAAATCGTGAGCTAAGCCTTTGAGATACTGGCGTTGTTTAACAGTTAATTGTTGCATAATTATTATCCTTTATTTTAATTTTTTATTGTTTAATTTTTTCCGTGACTTGAAAGCATAAAATACGGTACTCGAAATCATCACTAAAAATGCCCATACCGTCAAAGGCTTATCTGAGCCTAAGATTGACCACATACAAAATGCGGCAGCCAGCATGCCAAGCACAACATAGAACCAATAGGTCTTAGTTCCAACTTTATCGACACCAATTACCATGACCGCGAAAGCCGAATAAATATATGGAATAAGATATAAGATTACCGACATCGTAATAATTTTATTAAATTGTTGTTGAGCGGTCGGCGAAATTGTCATTACTACAATTAGGCTCATGATCACCGCTAAGATTGTTAAGCCAACCGCTGGTACACCTTTTTTATTCACTTTACCAAAAATACTTGGAAATAATTTATCTTCTGCCGCAGCTTTAGCCGTTTGACCTGTTACGAGTGTCCAGCCAGCCATAGCTCCAGCCACATCTAAAATAGCTATCACCGACATAATAATCCCTGCAATCGGCGTATGAAACATAATTGATAAGGTATCCGCAAATGGTGCGCTGGAAGCTGCCAAGGTTTTATTAGGCACTATCCCCATCATCACGGTACAGGTCGAAATATATAAGACACTCGCAATCGCCACTCCAAGTATAGTAGCAAGAGGTACATTTCGTTTTGGATTTTTAACTACCGCAGCCGAAACACAAGCCGACTCAACGCCAATAAAAGCCCACATAATATTATTAAAGGATGAATTCACCGCAGTGCTTGCTGATTGATGCGAAACATTCCACCCCGCCATAAACACCTTTAAATCAAACCAATGCCAACCAAATACAGCGACAAAGATTAATGGGAATAAGGCGAGAATAAAGGCGCTCGATTGCACATAACTAACCATCTTGGCACCACGGATGTTCAACCAGGTAAATAACCAAATAATTATAATTTGAGTTGAAGCACTAATTGCTAAGTCCGAGAAAATTGGGAAAATATTTGCCAAATATCCCACAATAATCGTCAACATACTAACTAAAGCAATCCAATTCGCTAACGAATAGACAAAATTGGTTTGATAGCCAACAAAATCGCCAAAAGCTTCACGTGCATATGAATATGGACCAGCGCCACGCGGGAGTAAAATCGCCAATTTGGCAAACACTAAAGCCAGTGCAATCACACCAATTAAAGCTACACCCCAACCAATTAATGAAATACCACCAATACCTGCTAATGAGGCTGGTAGCATATAGACTCCAGAACCAAGCATATTGCTGGTGACCAAAAACATTGCGGCTACTACCCCAATTTGTGAAATACCTTTTTTGTCTGTTATTTGCATGCTTTTGCTTATCCTTAATCACCAAGAACATTTAAATTTTAAATATTTTATTAACGCAAGCGATATTATACAAAATATCGTGATTAAGATTGTGGCTAATTAAAAAAAGCCTATCTAACGATAGACTTTTAGCTAAATAATTTAGTTCAAATCAAAGCAACTACACATAAAATTACGATCACCATGAGCGTCATCAATCCGATTTACCGAAGGAAACACCTTCGCTTCTTTCAACTCATTAGTTGGAAAACAAGCTAACTCCTGCGAATAAGGTTTATCCCAGCTCATTAAATCCGCCAACGTATGTGGTGCATTTTTCAATGGATTATTAATTTTATCCAATTCACCATGAATTACTTGTTGAACTTCATTATAAATTGCGCTCATCGCCGCAATAAAGCGATCTAGCTCATCCTTGCTTTCGCTCTCGGTTGGTTCAATCATGAAAGTTCCAGGCACTGGAAATGACATGGTTGGCGCATGAAAACCATAATCCATTAAACGTTTGGCAAAATCAACTTCCGTAATTCCACTAAGCGCTTTGAGTGGGCGTAAATCAATAATACACTCATGGGCAACTTTGCCATTTTGACCAGTATATAAAATTGGATAGCCAATTTCACTTAGTTTGTGTGCAATGTAATTGGCACTTAAAATTGC
>DPRZ01000182.1 GCA_003538525.1 Neisseriales bacterium | reverse complement strand
TGCGATTTCGGCGGTGCAACATGATCATAATCGCCATCGGTATCATCATACATAATAATTACTGCCGTATCTTTCCATTCGGGTAATTGTTGTAATTGATTCAGATTATTAACCAGCCACTCTTGTTCATCTAACGGATTGGAATAACCACCATGCCCATCTTGATAATTTGGCGCTTTCAAATAACTTACCGCAGGTAATTTACCCGCCTTAGCGGCTAACCAAAAGTCACTCATATCGTATTGGTGGTTGGCTTGATCATTACTACCAATTAATTTAGTCGCACTCGGCGCTAAATGATGCGGATTAGCAGTACTCGCATAATATTGAAAAGGTTCATGATGCGGATTATAATCGGATTTTTTCACCCCAAAATGATTGGCGGTAATTTTATTACATTGTGCACTAAGACCTTGATAACTATCGGCTTTAAAGCCACCTTGGAACCAGCCCCATGCAATCCCTTTAGCGGAAAGGACATCGCCAATATTTTTACCAGCCGTAAAATAAGCTACCGCAGTACCAGTATCGCCTGATTTACTCGTCCCATAAGAACAATCATCGTAAAATGGATTTGGATCTTCAATCATATGTCCATTTTCAATTACTTCACGTTCGCCAGTTGGTGATACCACTGGTCCAGTAGTTCCTGCCACTAAGTTTAAAGCTCCAGGTGTAGATGGACCAAAGGTCGTGCCAAATGAATTATCATTAAGCGCAAAATTTTGTGCATAATTCCACATAGCGCTCACGGTATTGCCATCATAATATCCCATGACTTCACCAAGGCATTTTTGCTGATAATTCGCATCTTGGTAACTGCCATACTCGACAAATTTGTTCAGCAAACCGCCGTTATTGGCTTTAATTTCCATTGGGTAATCATGATCTTGTGAGCAGGGTTGAAAATTACCCGCCATCCGATAGGGTTTAATGCTATTCGGATTACTCTCAATTAATTGCTGCGTTAAACCGTTTACGCTCGGTGTACCCGCTTTGGCGTAAAATGGCGTTTCATTGGCTAAATTCAATGCACGGGGATAAGTTGCAAAATAACGATCAAAGGAAACATTTTCCTGAAAAATTATCACTAAATGCTTGATCGGCGTTTGCGTTTTTAAACTTGGTGCGGCTTTAAATAATTTGGTTTGCGGGCTCGCTACCGTTGGATAATTTTGCGGTGGCGTCGCATTATTAATCGCCGACTCGGCACTTGCCGCGCCTAAAGCACCTGCAAGCATTAAACTATAAACTATTTTCTTGAACATCAACGATTCCTTTTATATAATAAAGTCGGTGTTTTTACGTGCATAAATATCTAAAATATAGGCTTTGGCCTCTAACTTGCTATAAAAACACTGCGGTAATTTTTCTTCAATTTCATTACGATAAATTATTTCTACCTCAGGATTTCCCAAGCCCAATTCGTGCATCGCGGTGTAGCGTCCTGAGGCTAATTTGATTAACAACATGCGTCCATATTGCTTCACAATTAAACTCCGAATGCTGGAGTGCTTATATTCAACATACAAATATGGTGCAATCCCCTTGCGCTCTTTAATCGATTGACTAGACTTGTTTTTTTGGCTCACCAATTAACTCAATTTAGAGAAAAACCAAAATTACTACTTTGTAAATCGCGGCTGAAAGTAATGCGGTAACTGGCAAAGTCAAAAACCATGCGGTTACCATTGAGCGCACCACCATCCAATTAATCCCGCGCCCATTATAGCCCGCGCCCATAATTGAACCCGAGGCGGCTTGGGTGGTACTAACTGGCAAACCAAAATGTGAGGCTGCCAAAATCAGTGCACCTGAACTAAGTTCAGCCGAAAAACCATTCGCGGGTTTTAATTTAGCCAGACGACTACTCAAGGTTTTGATAATCCGCATTCCACCAGCTAAAGTTCCTGCTGCCATTGCCATAGCGCAAATAATAACCACCCAACCCGGAATTGCACTCGTCGAGCTAACCACACCAAAACTAAATAAAGCTAAGGTAATGACCGCCATGGTTTTTTGTGAATCATTTGAACCATGACTAAATGCCAATAAACTCGAAGATAAGACTTGAATTTCACGAATGAAATTATTGGTTTTCCGTGGATTGGTATTTTTACGCAACACTAATGACATGATGACCATAATCGTGAGGGCTAAAAAGAACGCTACGATGGGCGAAAACAACATTGGTAACACAACTTTTTGGAATAAGCCCGACCATTTAATTGCGGCAAAACCATCACCACTGACAATTACACCACCAATTAGTGAACCAATTAGCGCGTGCGATGAACTCGATGGAATTCCCAACCACCACGTGATTAAATTCCAACCAATCGCCGAAATTAAGGCCGATGCCAACAACGCATGGGTCACAAAATGCGCATCAAATAATCCACTGGTAATCGTCTTAGCTACCCCAGTACTAAAGTACGCGCCAATGAAATTAAAGATTGCGGCAATGATAATTGCTTGATATGGAGATAACGAGCGGGTGGCAATTGGCGTGGCAACCACATTGGCAGTATCATGAAAACCGTTAATAAATTCAAAGATTAAAGCCAC
>DPRZ01000125.1 GCA_003538525.1 Neisseriales bacterium | reverse complement strand
TCAGTTAAAGTTTATGGTGAAATTGAATACTGGCTATCATTTATTAAAGTTGGTGTAATTATTGTTTTTATTGTGCTAGGTTTTTTTACGGTCATGCAACAGCCGCAGTTTGGTACGCATAATTGGCATATTGCGGATGCACCATTTCATAATGGTTGGTATGGATTTATCGCGGTATTTTTATTTGCTGGATTTTCTTTCCAAGGCACTGAATTAATTGGAGTTGCATCTGGTGAAACCAAAGATCCTGAAAAGAGTATTCCTAAATCAATCAAACTGGTTTTTTGGCGTTTGACCTTATTTTATGTGCTTTCAATTGGTATTATCAGCTTGCTATTACCATTTAATGATCCACAATTAGCTCAGCAAAATAGTGTTACTACCAGTCCCTACACGTTAATTTTTGAGAAATTTGCTGGGATGTATGCGGCGGATGCGATGAATTTTATTATTTTGATTGCCTTAATTTCGGCAGCAAATGCGAGTATGTATTCATCGAGTCGAATTTTATGGTATATGGGGCAGCATGGGCAAACGCCAAGTATATTTAAAAAATTTAATAAGCATGGCGTACCAATTCCAGCCTTATTAGCTACCGCCTTAGTTGGCTCATTAGTGTTTGTTTCATCAATTATTGGGAATGGAACTTTTTTTGGAATTATCGTGCAAATTTCTTCATTATGCGGTTTTATTGCGTGGTTTGGAATTGCCTTAAGTCATTATAAATTTAGACGGAATGTTTTACCTGCTTTGGGTGGAGTTGGAATTCTAAAGTATAAAGCTAAATTTTACCCATGGGCACAAATAACTTCGATGTTGGTAATTGCGTTTATTGTGGTTGCTCAATTCATTACCTTGGGTGAACATTACGGCTTTTTTGATTTTATTATGTTGTACTCATCGGTAATTTTATTTGCAATAATTTATTTTGGACATCGCTTCTATTTGCGTAAAACCGCGCGCTAATTGTCTAAAACGGCTAAAATAATGGTAGGAATTAAATTCCTACCTTTTTTGTTGTCTCCGTTTACAATTAATTCAAAGATTAGATCCCTAAATGCAATTAAAATTGGCGGATTATACGCCACGTCAAATTATTTGTTTATTTATTATTTCTTCCGTCTTACTGATGGAGAATCTTGATGCAAATATTCTTAATGTCGCCATTCCACAAATGGCGCAGACTTTCCATGCGAGTGTTTTTACGCTAAAATTAGCGGTAACCAGTTATTTAGTTGGGCTATCGATTTTTATTCCCATTAGCGGTTGGATTTCAGATCGTTTTGGCACACGTAATACCTTGTTATTTTCTATTGTGCTGTTTACGCTAATGTCGTTGCAGTGTGGTTTAACCAATTCGGTTACGATGTTGGTGGTTTGGCGGTTGCTACAAGGGGTGGCAGGTGCCTTTATGGTACCAGTTGGACGTTTGTTGCTACTTAAATTATTCAGTAAACAACAGATGGTTAAGGCTTATACCATTATGGGACTACCTGTTATGCTAGGACCACTGCTTGCGCCAATTTTGGGTGGCTACTTGGTTAGTTATTTCTCGTGGCACTATATCTTTTGGGTCAATCTTCCACTTGGGGCCTTGGCGTTTTTGGCAACATTAAAATATGTGGATAATTGTCGTGAGGAACAAAATAAATTTAATTTACTTGGCTTTATCTTTCTTGCGCTGTTTCTAAGTTGTTTTTGTTTTTGGTTGGATGTTTTTCTTTTAGCCGAGATTAGTTTATTGATTAAACTCAGCCTCTTGTCTGGGGCAATAGTTTTTGGCTTTATTTATGTTTTAATCGAACGTGGTTCACAATTTCCAGTGGTTTGTTATAAGCTCTTCAAATTACGTACATTTAATACTTGTTTTTTTGCGACGATCATTATTCGAGCGGCACTCGGTGGACGGGCTTTTATTTTAGCGATCTTTCTCGAAGTTACCTATCATTTATCGGCATTTCAAGCTGGGTTCTATTTTATTTATATGTCGATAGGTGTGCTTTCATCGCGGACTTTAGTTAAGAAAATGCTCGATTGGTATGGATTTAAAACCACCTTAACCTTTGCGAATATTGGGAGCTTTGTTGCGTTATTAATGCTGGGGTTTGTTAATCAACTGGATTGGCTATTTTATGTGGCGCTATTTTTAAATGGGGTATTTGCCGCTGCGCAATTTATGAGTATGAATGTGTTGTATTATGCCGAGGTAGATAGCGTTGATTATGGTTCGGCAGTTAGTTTGGCTGCTACTTGGCAGCAGCTGGGGGTTTCATTGGGGGTTATTGTTGCCGCTGGTATGCTGCATTATGTTAATCATCTCTCTGGTGTGAATTTTAGTCCGCTGGCGTTTCATTGGACTTTTATTGGTCTTGCTGTGCTGAATTTATCCTGTCAATTCTTGATTAATCGTTTAGAGCCAAATGACGGGCAAAGTTTATTGGAACATAAGTCAAATAAAGTTGATATTGCGCATTAAGTAGAAACTATTTTTACCAAAGTTATACCCATGCCGCCTTGTTGTGGTGCTCCGTAGCTGTATGCGAGAACTTGCGGGTGTTGTTCGAGATATTTGCGCACCGTGCCTAATAAAACAGGTTCATTATTGGCAGAATTAAGCCCAATGCCATGAATTATTTTAAGGCAGACGCTAGGTTGTGCATTTTCAAGAAAGCGCTCTAAAATATTTAATGCATGCGCTTTGGTATAGTTATGCAAATCTAGCACCGCCCGAATTGGATATTTACCACTGCGGAGTTCTTTGGGTAAATTACGCTGACCAAAACGAAAATATTCGGT
>DPRZ01000285.1 GCA_003538525.1 Neisseriales bacterium | reverse complement strand
ATTCAGTAAGTTACTTATTCGTAGCGTTAGCATTACATAAAGCTGGTGCTTCGAGGGAAATTCCATTCGGGTAGCCACGATATTTAAGCGCATAAGTTTGATTAATAAAATGCAGCAATCCATCTGAACCACAACCCAGACGGCGTGCCAAACTTTGCCAATTAGCTTGTGAATTATTATCACTATCAGGGTCTAATGACCAGCTCGCCTCAGCCAGTCCGCTCATTTTAGGTAGTGCCATATAAACGAGGTGCTCATAGTTGGGAATTACATCTGTCCAGAGCGCACCTTCAAGACCGACTATATTTTGGCGTTTATCGGCTGCGATTAATTTAGTGGTTTTGCTTAGTGCGCTGGTTGCGTCCAACGCTGCTGCAGTGTCACTATAGTTAGTTGCCCAATATAAACCAGGTTCTTCTTTTTGTGCCGTGTAGCGATTATCAAAATATAAATTACTCGCATAATCCAACACGGTTGGATAATCATGATTGGCTAATTCGACCGCATAGCGTGCTTGAGTTGGATAGGTTTTTTGCCAAATCCAGACATGTCCAGTTTTTTGCGCAGGCACTACATTGGCAGAATTATTTTCCAGCGTACCATCATCATCTAAGACAAACTCTTCCCACCCCGAAAGTTTTACGGCGCTTAATGGCGCGCTATTGCCGAGTTGGGCTAAAAATTTATGCTCTTTTTGCAGTGCATTTAAATTGGCATAACCGCTATTTTGTTGACAAATTGGCGTTTTAGTCCATGCGTTTTTATTGACTTCATCGCCACCAATGCTGACTTCATGTGCAACTTGATAGAGCGTGGTTTGTTGATTAAATAAATCACTAACTTGTTTAACAATTGCATTGATGTCACGGGTGAAATTACTACCTAATGGCGTATTTTGATTATAACTACACACTGGCAAAGTATCATCACCATAGCCACCATACAATGATTTATCTTGTGGGTCATAGAATGAATCTGGCATGGATTTCATCATTGCACGCGAGTGTCCAGGAATATCAATTTCAGGAATAATGGTGATTTGGCGCGCGTTGGCATAATTGATAAGTTGGCGAATCTCGCTCGTTGAATAACTACCTTGATAAATTGTATCCACGTTAATGAATTGTGGATTAGTTTTACTGGTCGCTGTATCTAGGTTGCGATCAACAATTCGCATATTGATTAATGGTTGACCATAGCCACTAGTTGCACCAATTGTACTAAGTTGTGGGTAATCACTGAGTGCAATGCGGAACGCTTCATCATCTGAGAGATGCCAATGGAGAGTATTTAATTTTTGGAGTGCCATTAAATCCAAGAGGTTTTGAATTTCGTTGGGAGTAAAATAGTGGCGTGCGGAATCCAGCATTAAACCACGATATTTAAAGCGTGGTGCATCATTAATCGTCATAGTTGGAATGTTTCTACCGTATTGCGCGAAAATTTGGCGTAGGGTCTGCACGGCATAAAAACCACCCGTTCTAGTATTTGAGCTAATTAAAATTTTATTTGGGGTGATGTTAATTGTATAAGCTTCGGGATTCGTGAAATTTGCCGCGCTAAATTCAATTAATTTAACCCCAGCGGTGTGGTGATGAGTGCGACTAATCTGTTGTTCTTGCTTTAAATACGCAACGAGAAAACTCTCGCTATTATGATTGAAGGAACTTTTATCGACTATCATTACCTGATTGCCAAGCGTTAATTGCCCGTTTTGATCAAAAACAACTTGATTGGGACTTGGAATTACGTTTAGCGGCGTTGTGAGCTTAGCTGAGTCGTTCCAATTGTCTTGGTTATGCTCTGCAACTTGGCGTTGAATTTGTGTGCCATTATAATCAATTAGTTGATAGTTAGCAGGATTCACCGCTAAATTTAGTACTTGATTATTAGGCGTAATTAAAAACCAACTTTGTGGCACGGAAGAATAATTTAATAATGGCGTATTGATGTGCGCCAGGGTAATTACGTAATGTTTGCCTGCGCGCAAAGTGAAATTATCTTTGGGTGCCAAGATGCTGGTAAATCCCGTGCTTAAATCATTAGCCGTGAACGAATTTTTTTGATAAATTAACTTACTACATTGTGATGAATTTTGCTCACAAACCGTCATGCTGAGCGATTTATTGGCGATGCCTGAATGTTTGTCAAGCACGCGTGGCATGAAAAAGCCGATTTTCCAGCCATCTATATTTTGTAGGCTTTGTGCGCTAAGTGCTAATTTAATTGTGAATTGATTGCTGCTGTCATTTTTCATGTGACCAATGGTGATATTGTCGATGTGGAGTAAATCACCAGAGGTGGCGCTAGTCTGCGCTGGATTAGTCGAATGTTGGCTGCTCAGGTTGCTGCACCCTGCTAAGCTTAGTCCACAGCCAATTAAGTAAGCATTAATGCGATTTAATTTCATTGTTGTAGCTCCTGAATTAAGAATTAGCTTTTTGCCAAGCGCTAATTTTTTGTTTGATTAAGGGCATTTGTGCCATCGTCGCTTTATAACCCAAATCAATGGCTTGTTGCTTTTTATCAAAACCGAAGCTGGATAATTGACTGATATCGGGACTAATTACAATGTCGGCTTGCTTCAATTGTTCATGAAGTAATTTGATGCTTAAAATGTTAATGGTTTGATCAAAATTGGCTAAAAATCCGTTGCTACCTTGTTTGGGTTTGGCGGTAATATCCACCGCAATGACAAAATTTGCCCCCGCTTTGCGCGCATAACTAACTGGAACTGGTGCCGATAAACCACCATCCACATAGCGATGACCATTCATAGCTACAGGCATAAATACATTTGGAATTGAGCACGAAGCACGCACCGCAATGCCCGTATCTCCAGTGTTAAAGCCGATACTTTGTCCACTATCTAAATCGGTAGCAACCGCGGTAAATTTGCGGCTTAATTTTTGTAAAGGAGTATTTTTAACTTGACCATCGACAAATTGCTGTAAGCGATTGCCTTTGATTACGCCATTCGAACTAAAGGTAAAATCGGCTAAATTTAACTCATCGAGTTGATAGGATATTTGTTGTAATTGATCGGGGGTATAGCCATAAGCATATAAGCTACCGACTAAACTTCCCGCCGAAGTACCTGTTACAATTTGAGCTTTAATGCCATTTTCTTCCAGTGCGCGAATTACACCAACGTGAGCAAAGCCTTTGGCTGCACCACCACCCAGAGCCAAACCAATCACCAGTGGAGTAGCTTTTTTAACAGGAATGAGTACGGGTTTTATTGCAATGGGTAGAGATTCTATCAGCGTAGGGCTTTCGCTTTGCGTGATTAAATTTAGTAGTCCATCTTCTGATTCTGCTTGCTCGCTGGTCTCGGCAAAAGCGCTACCATTGATGAGTATGCAAGCTAAGCCGACCACAAAGAGTTTTTTGGCGAAATTAAAATTTATTTTGAATGGTTTCATTGTTTCTCTTAATGTTGACAGGTTGGACAATAAAAACTATTGCGTTGTCCAAGGCGCACTTCTTGAATAATATCCCCGCAACTGGTGCAGCTTTGTTTGGCTTTGCCATAAACATTATGGCTTTGTTGGAAATAACCTAATTCACCTTGAGCATTTTTGTAATCACGTAAAGAACTACCGCCAGCCGCAATTGCTTCGGTGAGAACTTTTTGGATATTAGCAACTAATAATTGACTCTCGGCCAAGTTTAAATCTTTGCCTTTGCGTAATGGGCTAATCTTGCTCAGAAATAATGATTCGCAAGCGTAAATGTTGCCAACTCCGACTACCACCGCATTATCCATAATTAATTGTTTTATCGGGGTATTTCTCTTGTTGAGCTTATTTGCGAGATACTCACTGGTAAATTCAGCTTCAAGCGGCTCTGGACCTAAATTAGCTAACATCGGATTATTTTCTAAGCTTGCAGTATAAATGATGCAGCCAAAACGGCGTGGATCGTTATAACGAATGGTGTAATTATCACAGATTATATCCACGTGATCGTGTTTTAAAACTTCAGGCGCTTGATCTGCGTATAAAGTTACGCGCCCCGACATCCCCAGATGATAAATTAAGTAACCACGTTCTAAATGAAAGATCAAATACTTGGCACGGCGAGTAATTGCGCTGATTTTTTGTTCTACCGCTTGATCTAATTCACTTTGATTGAGTGGATAGCGTAAGCGTGGAAAGCGAATTATTACCGAGGTTACCGTTGTACCAACTAAGTCTTGTAAGCCATTTTTGACGGTTTCTACTTCAGGGAGTTCAGGCATTGTGAGCGTTCCTTAAATAAACTGATTTTAAGTTGAGAAAGTAGCACAAACGATAATTATACCAACTAACGAGGTTAGGAAAGAGTAATATGTTTGAGTCGATTGATTAATTTAGTCAGTTTAAATTGTAAAATTAGTAATGGCGCAGGCGATTGATGGTAAAATCGCGTGATTAATTGATATTTATATATGTATTATGGGATAAAGCAATGAAGAAAATAATTATAGCCATTGGGATTGCAACTGGCTTATTTGGCTGTGCGAGCAATGCGGTTAATTATAATCCTGCTCAATTTAGTAGTGAAAATTATCAACAGAACGTGGCGAGCTCAATTGAGTATGCGGATAATTTTGTTGACTTTGATCAACGCCATATTCCGCAAGCTAGTTTGAATGCAGAAGATTTTTCTTTATTATTGAGTGCCGATGTTTCCTTTAACCAAGGTGTTTATTCACAAGCGGCAGGTAAATATTATTACTTAGCCAATAAATATCAAGATCCGCGCCTAATTTACAAAGCAATTATTTGTTTTGAACATAGTAGTTCAACGGCAGAAGATTACGGGAAATTAAATCTTTTAATCAAGCAGTTACTTGTTGCGGCACCGACTTCAAATACCGCACATTTATTTGGCGTTCGCGTTGATTTAGAACAGAATAATTTAGATAAAGCCAAACAGGATTTAAATGCGGTAATTAAAGCCGATCCAAGTAAAACGCGTGCAGTTTTGCTCTTTCTGAGCACTATGATTAGTTCAAATATTATCTCCGAAGCAAAACCCAGCTTAAGTCAATTTGCCGCGTATATAGTTAAAAAATACTCTAGCTATCCCGAGGCGTTACTCTTTGCTAGTATTGCTTATAGCATTAATGCGGATCAAACTGGGTTATTAGCTAATTTGGATCTAATTAATGCACGTTACCCGAATTGGGAAATCCCAACTTATTGGTCGGCAAGTATTTTGGCTAAAAATAATAATTTACCTTTGTTAACTACCATGATAACACATGAAATGCAGCAAACAGTTAATCCAAGTAGCACGCTGCAAAATTTATATATCGCGACTTTAGTGCGTAATGAAAGCATAGCTGTTGCGAACCAGTATATTGAATCAGGACTACAACTTAAACCGAATGATGGCAATATGCTAGTTAATCAAGCGATTATTCAGTATAAATTAGGCAATAATCCTCATGTAATAAACTCGTTGCTAAAAGCCGAATCACAAGGAGTTCGCTTAGATGGTACACTTGACTTAGCCCTAGCAAGTCTCTATGATCTTAATAATCATAATGAAAGTGCCTTGCAATATTATCAAAGCGCAGGAAGTTCCAATCCAATTTTAACCACGGCGACCAATATTGGAATTTTACGAATCTATTTTGATACAAATAAAATTCAGGCTGCAAATCAGTATATTGAAAACATGGCTAAAGTTGCGAAACTTAATCCGCGTGACAGTGCCTTGCTGAAATTATCAATTTATAGCGAAGTTGAACGCTATGAATTAGCCTATCAATTAGTTGCACAAAATATTAAGTTATATCGCAGCGATAAAACCTTTACTTATTTGTACGCTTCATTGTCGGGTTTGACAGGTAGAACTGAGCAAGCAATTAAAGCTTACAAGAAATATATTCAACTTAATCCAAATGATCCAGTTGGTTATAATGATTTGGGTTTCTTATTGGCGGATAAAACTTCGCATTATTTGCAAGCTTATGATTATGCGCACAAAGCTTACAGCATGTCGCCCAAAGATCCAGCCGTGTTAGATACCTTGGGTTGGGCTAATTTCAAGCTTAAACAATATGCTCAGGCCGAAAGTTATATTTACCCAGCTTATCAGCAAACACAGGACTATGATACGGCACAGCATTTAAAACAAGTTTATTTGGCACAGGGCAAGACTGCGGAGGCAAATAAAGTTATTTTGATTACACCGCAATTGCAGCAACTTCAATTTGAACAAACTTTGGCGGATCAGTCGATGTTAATTTTGATGTATTATCAATTTGGATTGGATTTAGCTAAATGAAGAAGCTGTATGGAACTTTCTTGTTGATGAGCTTAGCTTTGAGTGGTTGTGCTAGTTGGTATGATACTCAAGTTGCACAGCCTGCAGTTTATCATCAGCCGCTCCAAGTTGATGAAAATTATAATATCAGCGGACGTTTTTCTATTGTAACCACGCAAAAAGATTATTATGGCAATTTTAATTGGCAACGTGAATCAGGCGATGATCATTTAGCCTTTATGTCACCACTAGGCAATACGGTTGCGCAAATAGTTGTTGAAAGTGGCGTTGCGACGTTAGATAACGGTAATCAAGTTTATTCGGGGCATAATTTAGACCAAATGATGCAAGAGCAACTTGGGTTTAGTTTGCCAATTAATTATCTGCATTATTGGTTGCAAGGAATTCCTTTGCCGCAATATCCGGTACAAAATCGCTTAAATTCGGGATTTGGTCAGTTAAACTGGAAAATTGAGTATTTAAGCTGGCAAGATCAAAATCACCCGCAAATCGTTCAAGTTAGTAATTCGGATTTACGGATTAAATTAATTATTGAATGGCCTGAAGCAGAAGAATTAGACAAAACTAATTAATTTTATAAAAGTAGAAATAATGAATTTTAGACAAATTGAGTTTGATCGTGAACTTATTGAGCGTTGCCAGACCAACGCCCCACGTTATACGTCATATCCAACCGCAGATCGCTTTAGCTTAGATTTTGGGGTTAATCAACAATTAAGCCAAATGAAGCAAGTTTTCACCCCAGAATTTAACCAAGCTGTATCATTGTACATTCATATTCCGTTTTGTAACACGCTGTGCTTATATTGCGGTTGTAACAAAATTATTACCAATAATCGCGCTAAAATTACCGAATATTTGGAATATTTAGCCAAAGAATTTGCCTTGTATCATCAGCTAATTGGTAAAAAATTACCCGTAATTCAATTGCATTTTGGCGGTGGTTCACCATCGTGGTTGTCGATTAGCGAAGTTCAGCAAGTTATGAATTTAGTACGTGAATATTTTATTTTAGAGAATGCTGAAGAAATTGCGATGGAGCTTGACCCACGCCATGTCACAGATGAATTCATGAGCGCTTTATATCAAGAAGGTTTTAATCGCGTGTCGCTTGGCGTGCAAGATTTTGATCCCGTGGTACAAAAAGCGGTTAATCGCATTCAACCGCTAGCCGATACGCAGCGCGTTTTAGATCAAGCGGCAAAATTAGGTTTCAAATCCACCAGCATTGATTTAATTTATGGCTTACCGCTGCAAACTTTGGCAAGCTATCGCCAGACGATGGATATTGTGATTAATCAATTAAAACCAGCGCGAATTGCGTTGTTTAATTACGCACATTTACCGCATATTTTTATGCCGCAAACGCGGATTAATGAAGCCGATTTACCGAGTGCCAATGAGAAACTCAATATTTTACAAATGTGCGTGGAACGCTTGGCAGAAGCAGGGTATGTTTTAATTGGGATGGATCATTTTGCACGTCCCGACGATGAATTAGCCATTGCGCTCAGTGAACAAACTTTACAGCGTAATTTCCAAGGTTATTCGACTTTTGCTGATACTAATATGTTGGCTTTTGGCGTGTCGTCAATTGGTTTTGTGGGTAATAGTTATTATCAAAGTGCTAAGGATTTAGATAGTTATTATAATTTCTTAAATGCCGATCAATTGCCGATTTTGCGTGGTTTGTTATTGAGTCCTGATGATGTTTTACGCCGTGAAATTATTCAGCAAATTATGTGCCAATTTGAATTAAATTACGCGGCGGTTGCCGAAAAATACCAATTAGACTTTGCGAACTACTTTGCCGCTGAATTAGCCGAATTACCTGAGCTAGCTAAGATTGGTTTAATTACGCTAACGCCAAGTGGTTTTCAAGTTAGCAATAAAGGGCGTTTTTTGATTCGGAATGTAGCCAAAGTCTTTGATCGTTATTTGCGCGCCAATCAAGATAATCGGCGTTATTCTAAAGTTATTTAGAGTTTAATATGGTTGGTAAATTTCAAAGTTTATATCTCCAATTGCGGGATGACATCCAACGTGGTGAATATCCAGCGGGCAGTAAATTACCCTCGGAAAGTGAATTTTGTGCTCAATTAAAAATCAGCCGCGGAACTTTACGTAAAGCGCTGGAATTGTTGGCTGAAGATGGATTAATTCATAGCGTGCACGGTAAAGGTGTTTATGTTTTGGCGGCTAATCCAATTGCTTTTTCATTTGGCAGTTTAGTCAGTTTTGCCGAAGTAAATCATTCCAATCAGTTGAATTTTGTTACAGAAGTTACCGCGTTTACGGAGTTACAACCCGATGTTGCACTGAGTCAGTTAAGTGGATTTAATCAGGCGCAAATCCTGCAAAAAATCCAGCGGGTGCGTAAATTAGACAATGAACGGATTATATTTGATTTGAATTATTTTGCTAGTGGATTAATTTCTGGTTTAACTCCTGCTATTGCGAGTAATTCAATTTATAACTATATTGAAGAACAGCTTCATTTGAAAATTGGCTTTGCACGACGCACGATTCAAGTTGAAATGGCGAGTGCCTTAGATAAACAAAACCTTGATTTACAAGCGTTTGATTTGGTAGTGGTGGTGCGAAATTGGGTACATTTAAACGATGGACAGTTATTTGAATATACCGAATCACGGCATCGCCCAGATCGCTTTGTGTTTACCGAATTTGTGCGGCGGCGTTAATTAATGAAGTGGTGTTTAAAATGTTAAGTCAAGAAATACTTAGGAATGGATTAATTCTGTGGAATTATCATTGCCGCATTGATAGTCTTGAGCTAGCACCACAGCGTGAACGAATTATTCTTGGTTTAGGTAGTTACGATTTAAATGTGGCAGATTATTGTGCCGAGTTGTATTTACAAGGTTACGCCCAAAAATTGATGTTTAGCGGTAAAGCGGGTAATTGGACACAGGGTCGCTGGGATAAAACCGAGGCGGAGATTTTTGCTGAGCGCGCAAATGCTCAAACCGTTCCACTTAGTGAAATCATTCTAGAAAAAGCTGCGACCAATCTTGGTGAAAATATTCGCTACTCACGTGCAATAATTGAACAACTTTTACCGTCGGTGAGTGAGGTGATTTTAGTCACTAAGCCAAATACCACCCGCCGTGCTTATGCGACATTTATGGCCAATTGGCCGCAGATGCCAGTGCGCGTGCTTGCGCCTAAGCGTGAATTTGATGATTCGCTGGTGGGGCATTCGCAGGAAGATTTAATCCATGAATTAGTTGGTGATACTCAAAGAATTATCGATTATCCACAGCGTGGCTTTCAAATTCCCCAAGAGCTTCCCGCTGATGTCATGCAAGCGTTTGAGTTTCTCTATCAAGCTGGTTTTGTGCAGCATGTTTAAATTCTGGGTGGCTGAGTTAATTAGTATTTCGCATATAATAGATTTCAATTAATAAAACTACAGCGTTCAAGTCAAATATAATACATTTCATTATTTTATGAATAATTAGTCTGTGCTTAATTTTACTGACGAAT
>DPRZ01000006.1 GCA_003538525.1 Neisseriales bacterium | reverse complement strand
TGATAAGCTAAGCGTTGATTGGCTTGGCGAAACAAGGCAACATTTTCACCCCAAATTCTTAAACCATTTAATGCATTATTAAAATTATGGTCAACTTTAAGCGCACCTTTAATTCGTATTAATTTACGAATATCTTCTGCCAAATTCCACAATACCAAAATTGAATCTTCAGTTGAGCTACACACATTAATAAAAATTTTATTTGCCAAACAAGCATCGCCACTCAAATAAGCATTGGATAAAGCAAAAATATTAAACTGCGCATTATCGACTAAGTTCGCCTTGGCATCGGCTAAAATAATTTCATATGGTGCGGAATAAAGCAAGCATAATTTACTAATCTCCTGTTGTAATTGAGCAAAATTATTCTGATTCATACTCAGCAATAAATCCAAGCCATCCTCAGCAATCTTTAATCCAGCTTGCTTAAATAAGTAAATTGCCCAAGCACGACTTTCATTCGCATCGCCCTGCAAATTCAAAAGTAAACCAGCTGGTTCAATTTGTTGAGCCCATGGAGCGGCGAGTTCTTTTTTATCTAATTTATCACAACTTAAGCATAAAAAGTTTTGTTCATCCAGCAGCGACAGTAGGTTCAACAATTGCTTTTGTTGTTCGAGAGTTGGCTTGGTTTTGAAATTTACCTCAATGAAATTTCTATCACCGAATAATGATGCGCTTTGGATGATTTCCTGAATAATTTGAAAATTAAAATAGCGATCCGCGCTAAATGAATGGCGCACATAATCTGATCCGAGTTGTTTTAACATGAATTCAGACAAATTATGCACTACAGGCGAACATTCCTCACTGGCACTAATTAACAAGAGTTTAGCATCACTGGAAACTTTTTGCAGCTGCAAAAATTTATTTAGATTCAGCAGCATTGGTCGAAATTAATTTAGGATGTGAATAAACGATGCGGCGAATTAGGCTATTAATAACATTTTGATGAATCTGATCCCAAGTTGTTTCTTCTTGTTGCTGTGACGATAAGATTAAACTATTGTTATATGCCATAGTCGTTTGATTTTGTACCACAATATCTTCCCCGAGTTGGTCACCGTTACGATCAAAAACTCGTGCCGTTACTTGATAAGTTAAAATATAGCTTGCAATTTGTCCTACGCTATTATAGCCATACGCATCACGGCTGGTTTGCTCATCGCTAACCACAATTTTAGCTTCAGCGCTTTCCATATTGTTAACTAATTTAGTCAAATTTTCTTTTTGAATTGCGGTTTTAAATCCAGGACAAATAATTGGATTATCACATTGTAACACAACCGTTTTGTATGGAAATTGGTAATCACCATCGGCACCGCGCAGATGAAAACCGCAACCAACTAAAACCAACAGTATTAAACTACCTAAAATTAAATTAATCAATTTATTCATAATAACTTTCTAACATCCTTTATTCTGAAACCACAACTTTGCGAACCCGTGGTTTACGCACCGCAGGTGTTGATTCAACCGCCGCGTTGGCTGTTGAGCGGGTGGCTCTAGGTTTGCGAATTGGCTTTGTGGCTAAAACATCTTCAGCAACTACAGTAGGAAGCTTTGCCGCTTGCTCAATTAACTTGTTCGCTAAGGTTTCTTTAATTACGGGTAAACCTAATTTATTCATTAAAAAATCTTGCGCTGACACCGCTTTACCAACAAGTGGAGCTTGAGTATAATTCCCCTCCGAATCCATTTGCCATGAATTTACATTATCTTGAATATACAAAGTCAAACTTTCATCGATAACCCGTTGCTTAATTTTAGGATTTAAAATTGGAATACAGGTTTCAACCCGTTTAAAAAAATTACGTTTCATCCAATCTGCCGAAGAGATAAATACATCTTCATTACCAGAATCATAAAAATAAAATACTCGATGATGTTCTAAAAAGCGCCCAACCACCGATTTTACCGTAATATTATCCGAAATACCAGGTGATTGTGGACGTAACGCACACGCTCCACGAATAATTAAGGTAATTTTTACGCCAGCTTGCGACGCACGATACAGCGCTCGAATGACTTGATTCTCAACTAGCGAATTCATTTTCGCAATAATCGCCGCTTTTTTACCACTTAAAGCATTAAAAGTTTCGCGCTCGATCGCTTTCATCACCATGTCATGTAAGGTAAATGGCGATTGAAACAACACGCTTAGTGCTCCAGCTTTGCCAACTCCAGTAATTTGACTAAAGACATTATCCACATCGCGTGAAATTTCTGGATTAGTGGTTAATAAACCAAAGTCAGTGTAAATTTTGGCGGTAGTTTGGTGGTAATTACCCGTACCAAGATGTACATAATGACGTAATTGATTATCTTCTTTACGCACAATTTTTAACATTTTGGCATGAACTTTATAGCCCATTACACCATAGACAACGTGTGCTCCAGCCTCTTCCAATTGTCTTGCCAATTCAACATTGGCTTCTTCATCAAAACGTGCAAACAATTCAATTGAAGCAACCACTTGTTTACCAGCACGCGCCGCTTTAATTAAATTTTGCACCAATTCAGAATCATTTCCCGTACGATAAACCGTCATTTTAACCGCGAGTACATTAGGATCTTCAGCGGCTTGACGGGTTAATTCAACCACAGGATCAAACGATTGAAACGGCGTATGTAATAAAATATCACCTTTGGTCATTGCCTTAAAGATATCTGGCTCAACTTGTAATTCTTTGGGAATACCTGGATTAAACGGCGTAAATCTTAAGTCATCATCATTCACCATTTTGGTAATATCCGCCAGCCGAGATAAATTAACTGGACCATTCACACAATATAAATCAGGACGATTTAAATTAAATTGCTTCAGTAAACTATCAATAAATTTACTATTGGGTTCACCACGTGAAATATCTAGTTCAATTCGCGAACACTCGGCATATTTTCGATTATGTAATTCGGCAGTTAGCGCGTGGCGCAAATTTTTCAGATCAGACTTAACCGTAATATCTGCCGCACGCGTAACTCTAAATGGATAACATCCACGCACCCTCATGCCATAAAAAAACTCATTCACGTGTAAACTAATAATATCTTGAAGTAAGACAAAACTATTGGCGGTTGGCGCCAATTCTTCAGGCAAGCGAATCACGCGTTGTAAAATTCGTGGAGCTTCGACAATTGCAATTTTTGACTCACGACCAAATTGGTCTTTACCTTCTAATTCAACAGCGAAATGTAAGCTTTTATTTGGAACCCGCGGAAACGGATGCGATGGATCAATACCAATTGGGGTTAGAACTGGTTTTAATTCATTAATAAAGTAATTATAGGCCCATTTTTGTTGATCTTTGGTCCAGCTGCGTGAATCTAGAATTAAAATATCCTGTTGACTCAACGCTGGAACTAGCGTTTTATGATAAATTTCATACATATCATCGAATAATTTACAAACTTCTGCGCGAATTTGAACTAATGCATCGCAAACCTTTAATCCATCAGGCAAAATCTTATTTGGCTGAGCCTTTTCCCATTTTAAAAGTCGCGCAACGCGTACTTCAAATAATTCATCGCAATTTTTTGCCACAATACATAAATAGCCCAAGCGCTCCAATAAAGGAACTTTTTCATCTAAGACCTGTGCCAACACGCGACGATAAAACTGAATCAACCCCAACTCACGATTAATCATTACTTCGCGGTCATTGAGAATATTTAATGCCATCTTGCAACTCCAAAATTATCTGCCTGAGAAAAACTCGACGATAAAAATCATTAGTCAATAATTAAAATATTTTAACACAATCTACCAACACAAGAACGACTAAATCCGCTATAATCCGTAACTAATTTGTCTTAAGGTAATAACCATGTTCTATGTAGTTGAACGTTCAATAGTAGTCCTAAAACCCAAACAGCCATTTTTAAACTGGAT
>DPRZ01000196.1:277-2892 GCA_003538525.1 Neisseriales bacterium | reverse complement strand
TATTTACCATCATCAAGCGCACGGGCTAATGAATACTCATAAACCACATTTTTAAACTGTTTACCTTTTTCATCAATTGGCGTAGCGGTTAATTCTATACCTAACACAGGTTTTAATTCATTGATTGCCGTCTTTGAGCTACCAGCATGATAACGGTGTGCCTCATCCATCAGGATCACTAAATCATTAAGACTGGTTAAATAACTCCAATAAGATTGTCCAAGATACTCAGATAAACGTCTAATTTTAGGTGTTGTTCCTTTGTCTTTACCACTAGTTGGAGGGTTCGCATCTCTATTAAATTTTGAAATATTAAATACATTAATCCGAATCTCATTAGGATTTAAATCTAGACCAGATTTATTATTGTTGTAATTATCCCCAGTGATTATCACAGGCTTATTTGACGCAAAATCAGCAATGCCGCGAAATACATATTTGGGATTGGCTGGATTACCAAAATCTTCAATTAATTTATTGTAAATGGTTAAATTGGGTGCTAAGACAAAAAAATTACGGATATTTTTATGCTGGTATAAGTAAGTAATAATTGCACCCATCAAACGGGTTTTACCAACACCCGTTGCAATTGAAAAGCATAACGATACAAAATCACGTTCAAAATCGCTACAGCTTTGATACTTAGCTTTAACTTTGGCTAGTTCGGAGGCTAAATCAACTGATTTCTTTAGCTCTAAATCATCAGCTAAATCGGCGATAATATCTAGTGCTTGTTTTTGTGGTTCGCGTAATGACATCCGCTGTTTAATGTTCAGAATCTTACTATTTTTAACTTCTACTGGATTTAACCAATTTTTAAGAATTTCAATACTACTCATTCATATTTCCATTCAATCAAAACAATTCATTAGTGTTATTATCGCAAGTATTATCAATGCAATCCTCAATTACCTCATCGTCTTCGCTGTCATCTTCAACAGTTGGCAAATTAATAATATTTAAACTATAGTCATCTTTGCCAAATTCGCAACGACCAAGTAACATCAATGGAATTTTGCGCAATTTGATATTGCTATAGCGAGTTTCTAAGCCTTTAGCAAACGAAGTAGCACAAATCAATAATGTTTCATCTTCGGCTAGTTCATTATGAAGTTTATCCAGCATCTCACCGCTTACAAATTGGGTGGTAGTAAAGATAAAGTCTTTCTCTGTGCTTTTGCCTTGTTTCCAATAAATTACTGCATCTGGCTGATAAACAAAGTTTTCTTGTTTTGCCATCGCTGCAGCTAACATATCAGGATTATATTCCTTGCTAATAATCCAATTACCATATTCATCTTGATTGAGTAGTGATGGTGCTAACTCATAGAACTTGAATCCTCCACCACCTTGCCAATTTATGGCTTTACTAATCCCGCCTTGCTCACCATCAACCACTTTTTGCATCCGTGGCACACAATGAGTATAAGCATGATTGCCAAGCTCAATGCCAATATAACGCCTCCCCATTTTGTGCGCTACTGCGGCAGTTGTTCCAGAACCTAAGAAAGAATCTAAGACTAAGTCGCCATGATTTGTCGCCATATCAAAAATGCGAGAAATTAATTTCTCTGGTTTCTTACTTTGAGGGAAATCTACACTGCCTTCTGAGGCAATAGCACTCCAGCTCATATCTGTCCAAAGAGTTCCTACTTTTATGCGCTTAAAAATCTCTTTATTGTTCTTAGTGCAAGTATATTTCAAAAAGCTTACAAGCCTTTTTGTTCTACCCATAAACCCTATTTGTGTAATGCGGCCTTTATTGCGACCAGAGATGGGTACATATTCTATAGAATAAAATGTATCATCATTATCTGTAGCCAACATTACTCTCGTTCGAATTGAGGTTTGTGCATTTTCTAATGTATAAATACGATCAAAGTATTTTTTATAAATCTCTATTGGCTTTATTTGTTCTTCTCTTGACAATTGTGCAACAGACTTTATCACATGACCTGTATGTTTAAATATTTTAATTTCTTCACCAGATCCATCTTTAGTTGACCCAAAATATGTTTTAGAACCTTCGTCAACTAATACCGAATTATAGGCAAATGACGAAGACTCATCTATATATTTATTTAGTGGAATTTCTTCATAGAGTGTAGTAAATTTTAAGAACTCCTCAGATTTCGAATAAACGAAAATAAACTCAATATTTTTCTTTAAGCGTTTATCTTCACCACCTCCACTTGCCCCAGAACTATTTTTTGTTTTTATGCAAATAGTATTTATATAGTTATTTCTACCAAAGACTTCATCCATTAATACTTTGAGGTATGCTCCTTCATTATCATCCAATTGTATAAAGATAACACCATCTTCTTTTAATAATGTTTTAAGAATTTTTAATCTTTGACTCATCAGGTCTAGCCAAATAGAATGCTCAATACCATCGTCATAATGTTCAAAAGCATTACCTGTATTGTATGGAGGATCTATGTATATACATTTTACTTTACCTGCATATTCTTGCTCTAATGCTTTTAGTGCCAATAAATTATCCCCATGAATCATCATATTTTGGCTTTCTTTATCACCATACGAATATTCTGGACTCTCTATCAATATGCGTGGTTCAAGCTGTGACTCTTCACCTTTGCCCACCCACGTTA
>DPRZ01000196.1:0-170 GCA_003538525.1 Neisseriales bacterium | reverse complement strand
TTCACCTTTGCCCACCCACGTTAGTTCTAATTTCTGATATTTATTATTCTGCTTCATTTTTTTACCTATATATTACTTAATGTTGAGCCAATTCTGTTTTACTTTATCAATATTTTCTTTACAGATTTCTGCATCAGTAAGAGTTTTTTCGAAATCTTCGATGGTTGAAT
>DPRZ01000055.1 GCA_003538525.1 Neisseriales bacterium | reverse complement strand
ACCGATATTGTTGAAAAAGAAATGTATAGTTTCACTGATAGTTTAAATGGTGATGCACTAACCTTACGTCCTGAGGGAACCGCTGGTACGATTCGGGCGGTAGTTGAACATAATTTGTTATATAATGCGAATCAAAAACTCTGGTATATTGGACCAATGTTTCGCCACGAGCGCCCACAAAAAGGACGTTACCGTCAATTTCATCAATTGGGTGTCGAGGCACTTGGTTTTAAAGGTCCTGATGTTGATTGTGAAATAATTTTAATGTTAAATCATTTATGGCAAATTTTAGGTTTGAGCGGCGTTGAGTTGCAAATTAATTGTTTGGGTAATAAGGACGAACGTTTAGCACATCGTGAGGCGTTGATCGCTTATTTTGAACAACATCAAGCATTATTAGATGAAGAAGCCAAGCGTCGTTTACATACTAATCCACTGCGGATTTTAGATACCAAAAACCCCGCAATGCAGGAACTGGTTGGCAATGCACCGAAGCTATTAGCTTATTTAGGTGAACACTCGCAAGCGCATTATACTGGTTGGAAAGCTGGTTTGGACGCGTTGAGTATTGCCTATGTTGAAAATCCACGCTTAGTGCGTGGGCTGGACTATTATAATCTTTCGGTGTTTGAATGGGTTAGCAGTGATTTAGGCTCACAATCAACCGTTTGTGGTGGTGGACGCTATGATCCTTTAGTTGCGGAATTAAGTGGCAAAGAAAATTATGCAATTGGCTTTGCGATTGGACTTGAACGTTTACTATTGAGCCTAGAGGCACAGAATAAACTGATAATTAAACCAGATTGTGACATCTACATTGTGAATGATGGATTCGGTGCGGCTGAAGTTGCGTTTAGTTTGGCTCAAGAATTACGCACACTTGGCTATAAGGTAATTCAACATCTGGGTGGTGGTAGTTTTAAATCTCAATTTAAAAAAGCCGATAGTTCTGGAGCTAGGTTAAGTCTAGTAATTGGCGAAAACGAGGTTAAGCTAAATCAAGTTGTGCTAAAATTGATGGCTGAACAAAAGCAAGAGTTAATTGCACACGCTCAATTATCACAATATGTAACTAATTTTTTTAATTCTTAGGATAATAATGGCACATTTTGATTTAAATGAACAAGAACAAATCGCGAATGTAAAATATTTTTGGCGTGATTGGGGTAAATATTTATTAACTTTGGTTATTATTTTAATTCTTGGTTATATTGGTAGTACTGCGTATAGTTGGCATCAACAAAATCAAGCGCAGAAAGCAGCGGCAATTTATCTAGATTTTAGCAATGCTATAACCGCCAATGATTCGGCAAAAGCTTTGAAAGACGCAGATGAATTAATTGCTGATTTACCAGCCACTGAATATGCACCGCTAGCTGGATTACAAGCGGCTAAATTAGCCTTTGGGCAAAAAAAATACCCTCAAGCTGAAAAGTATTTAGTTTGGACTAAAGATAATTCGAAAGATAAAGCCTTACAAAGTATTGCTGCCTTGCGTTTAGCTAGTGTGTATATCGATCAACAAAAATTTGATAAAGCCCGTGAAGTGTTACAAATTAAACATGATTTAGCTTTTGATGGGTTATTTTATGAAGGTCGTGGTGATATGTATATTGCAATGGGTGATTTAAATAAAGCCCGTGATGCCTATAAAGAAGGCTTACAAAAAGCTGCAAATGATCCATCAACGCAACAAGCAATTCAGATGAAATTAGACGTAATTGGAGGATAGTCCATTGTTAAAGAAAACTTTAGTCATCTGTAGTGCTGGTCTGCTTGCAAATGCTTTGATTTCTTGTGCCTCGGATAACACACCGCAACCTTTACCGATGCCTAAAGTGCAAAATGAGGTTACCTTAAAACAAGGGTGGTCGGTGAGTGATTTACAAAATAGTGGCGCAGGTAGCTTTGTTCCGACTATCTTTGATAACGCAATTTTTACCGCAGATAGCGGTGGTTATATTTATAAATTTGATCCAGGTGATGGCAGCTTAATTAGCCAATTTAACACCCATCAACGGCTGGCAAGTGGTGTAGGTGTGTCAGGCGCCTATGTTTATGTGACAACCAAGAAAGGTTATTTACTCGCCGTTGATAAGGGGACAGGTAAGGTTCAATGGCAGGCACAATTGCCAACCTTGGCGTTAGAAGCACCTCAAGCTACCAATGATATTGTGATTGTACGCACCAATGACGCCGAGGTTTTGGCGTTTAGTGCAACTGATGGTAGCCCTGTATGGGTTTATCAAAAACCAATTCCAGCGTTAACTTTGCGGGTACAAAATAGCTTTCAAATTATTGGGAATGAAGTGGTGGCAGTAGGTTTGCCTGGTGGAAAATTAGCTTTGATTAATTTACACACCGGTACGCCGATTTGGGAAAATTATATTGCCGTGCCTGAGGGATCAACCGATTTAGATAAAATTACCGATATTGGCATGCGACCAGTTTTAGATAATAAAACCTTATGTGTCGCAACCTATAATGGCAAAATTGCGTGTTTGGATGCCTTGTCTAGTAACATTATTTGGCAAAAAAAATTCAATACCACCTTTGGTTTAGTTGTTGATGAACAAAATGTGTATGCCGTCTCACAAGATGGGATTGTCTATGCCTTTGATAAAAATACTGGCGGATCAGTTTGGCAAAATAAAACTTTACAATATAGAAAACTTAGCACACCTGCATTGGAAGGGAATGGAGTCCTCGTTGTTGATAATGATGGTTATGTGCATATGTTTAATCGAAATGATGGCCATGAAATGGCTCGTGTTGGAACTTCATTGCTGTATGGCGTATCACAGCCTTTAGTGCGTGATAATGGTGTCATTTATCAATCAGCAAATGGTTACATAGTACAAATTAAAAATTATTAAGGAATTATATGAAGCCTACAATAGCATTGGTCGGAAGACCAAATGTTGGCAAATCAACGTTATTTAATCGCTTGACCCGTAGCCGTGATGCTTTGGTCGCTGATTTTCCTGGTTTAACTCGTGATCGCCATTATGGCATTGGTCGCGTTGGGCATAAGCCGTATATCTTAGTTGATACTGGTGGTTTTGAGCCGCTAATTGATAATGGTGTCATGTTTGAAATGGCGCGCCAATCTGAGCAAGCTACCTATGAAGCTGATGCGGTTATCTTTATGGTTGATGGTCGTGGTGGCATGACGCCACAAGATCGCATAATTGCCAATAAACTCCGTCAACTGAATAAGCCAATTTATGTGGCAATTAATAAAGTTGAGGGCGTTGATAAAATTATCGCGGTGAGTGACTTTTACGAGTTGGGTTTAGAAAACATGTACCCACTTTCAGCTACACATGGCGATGGTGTGCACAAATTAATTGATGATGTCTTACGTGGTTTTAAAAACGTAACTGAGGATGAGGAACAGGGCGATAAAATTACTTTTGCCGTGGTTGGTCGTCCGAATGTTGGCAAATCAACCTTAGTCAACACTATTTTGGGTGAAGAACGCGTGGTTGTATTTGATGAAGCAGGCACGACGCGGGATAGTATTTATATTGATTTTGAACGCGGTGAGCAAAAATACACGATTATAGATACCGCTGGGATTCGTCGTAAAGGACGCGTTACCGATAAATTAGAAAAATTTTCGGTGTTAAAGGCCATTCAAGCAATTAGTGAGGCTCAGGTAGTAGTTTTAGTCCTTGATGCGCATTTGGATATTGCTGAACAAGATGCAACTATTGTTGGTTATGCACTTGAAGCGGGTAAGTCAATCGTGGTTGCGATAAATAAATGGGATAATTTGAATGATGATCAACGTCTGAAGATAAAATCTGATTTAAAAGAAAAACTGCACTTTTTAGATTTTGCCAAATATAATTATATTTCAGCATTATATAAAAAAGGTACTAATGATTTATTAGATTCGATTGCTGCGGCTTATACCTCTGCATTTGTTAAATTCTCAACGCCAAAATTAACTCGGGTACTTAAAGAAGCTGTCGATCGTCAACCACCAACCTTTAAAGGTAATTTTAGACCGAAAATGCGTTATGCACATCAAGGTGGCTCAAATCCGCCAATTGTGGTTATTCATGGTAATAGTTTATTATCTGTACAACAGGCCTATACCAAATATCTTGAACGTTCATTTAGAAAGGTTTTTGATTTAGTTGGTACGCCGTTACGGATTGAATATAAAAACAGCGATAATCCATTTGAAACTAAGAGCAATGACTTCTTGAAACCTGGTTTAGTACAAAAACAAAAAATGAGTAAACCGACAGTTCGTTATAAAAAATAAGGATTGTTACAGTTGCTGGGCTTAATCGAATTTATTTCTGTGTGATATGTGTTTGATTGGAATCAAGAATTTTAATATTTAATACTGGTGATACTATGAAAAAATTGGTTAGGTTCAGCTTATTATTTAGTAGCGCATTATGGTTGAATTCTTGTGCGAGTTATCAAAGTGATATG
>DPRZ01000064.1 GCA_003538525.1 Neisseriales bacterium | reverse complement strand
ATATTGTATTAAAAATACACCTACGAATTAATACGAAGCTAACTCCAGAATGTAACCTGCTAGTTTGAGTTATGAAAGGATGCACGTGAACTTAATCAAAAATCTAAAAGAGATATTTAACAATTTAAATGCTACCAATACTAACTTACTAGAACAAATCTACTCTGATGATCTGATTTTTGAAGATCCAGCACATAAAATCCAAGGTCTAAAAAACTTTCAACTTTACTGCCAAAACTTATATCAACGCGTACATAAATGCAAATTTCAATTTCATAATGTTGAATATTTTAATAGTGGCGCTATATTAGAATGGACGATGTTATTACAACATCCACGCTTAAATCGCGGCAATGAGTTTAGCGTAGCTGGGGTTTCAATAATCAAATTTAACGATAAGATTTATTCACACCGAGATTACTTTGATTTAGGAGCGATGCTCTATGAGCAGCTCCCGCTTTTTGGGTCGATGACTAAATTTATTAAACGTAAATTGGGAACTGCATGAATATACTAATTACAGGTGCAAGCTCGGGAATTGGACGTGGTTTAGCGGTCAGTTACGCCGCTGCGGGACATAATGTGATTGCTATTGGACGGAATAAAGTAGCACTAGATGAATTAGCTATCCTTGGCATATCCTGCATACAATTAGATTTAGTCAACCTAGATGCAGTCCGAGAACAATCAGCCCTGCTAAATAAAACATTGAATAATTTGGATTTAGCTATTCTGAATGCAGGAAATTGCGAATATTTAGATATTAGTTCATTTGATGCGGCTTTAATTAAGCGAGTTTTTGACGCTAACGTTATTAGTTTTGCAAATAGTCTGGAATTAGTCCTGCCACTCCTACGCAAATCTCGTAACCCACATTTAGTTGGCGTTGCAAGTATCGCTGGATACTTACCACTAAGTAGAGCTGAAGCTTACGGAGCAAGCAAAGCCGCAATAATCTACCTCCTTGATACTCTTGCCATCGACTTAGCCAAAGAAAATATCTTGGTTACAACTATTAATCCTGGTTTTGTTAAAACTCCATTAACCGCAAAAAATGATTTTCCAATGCCATTTGCAATAGATGTCAATGCAGCAACCAGGATTATTCAACGCGGAATAGAACAAAAGAAAATTGAAATTCATTTTCCATTCCGTTTAACTTTAGTTATAAAGTTACTTGGATTATTACCACGGAGATGGTGGAGATATTTAGGAAAATTTTTAGTAAGGTAACTAGCAGATATGAAAATTGCAATTATAGGAAGCGGTATCTCTGGTTTAACCGCTGGATATTTTTTACATCAAGAGCATGATATACACATTTTTGAAGCAAATAACTGGATTGGAGGACATACGCATACTGTAGATGTTGATGGACTTGCTATTGACACAGGATTTATTGTGTTTAATGATCGTACTTACCCACACTTTAAAGGACTAATGGATAAGCTTGGTGTTGAATATCGCAACAGCGAAATGAGTTTTTCTGTAAGACATGATGATTGGAATTTAGAATATAATGGTAATAATATCAATAGCCTATTTGCAGATCGACGTAATTTAATTCGTCCAAAATTTTACAGCCTAATTCGAGAAATATTACGCTTTAACAAACTAGCTAAAAATCCACCACAGGATGAAATTAGTTTGGGCAAATTTCTAATTGAGCATAAATTCAATCAATGGTTTATTGAGGGCTATATTTTACCGATGGGATCTGCAATTTGGTCGATGGGAACAACTGAAATGCTTGATTTTCCATTTAAATTCTTTGCACTATTTTTTAAAAATCATGGTCTTTTAGATGTCCAAAATCGACCACAATGGTTTACAATTAGCGGCGGTTCAAGGAATTATATTCCAAAACTAATTGCTGGATTTGAAGATAAAATACATCTTAATACACCGATACAAAAAGTATTTCGACAAGAAAACCATGTAACCATCCAATTTCCAGATAATAGTCATCAAGAGTTTGATCAAGTTATTTTTGCTTGCCATTCCGACCAAGCACTACAGTTATTAGCAGAAGCGAGTAGTAACGAACAACAAATTTTGGGTGCGATAAAGTACTCAGATAATGAAGTAATTTTACACAATGATACCAATTTATTACCAAAGAATAAACGAGCTTATGCTAGCTGGAATTACTTGATCAATCCTATCAGCACATCTCAAGCCACGGTAAGCTACAATATGAATATTTTACAAGGTCTAAATTCCAAAAAAACTTATTGTGTAGCACTAAATAGTGGCGAATTAATCGCTCCTGAGCTTATTTTGGCCAAATTTAATTACAGCCATCCAGTTTACTCTAAACCAGCTATACAAGCACAAGCTCGCTGGCAAGAAATATCAGGACAGAACAATAGCCATTTTTGTGGTGCCTATTGGGCAAACGGATTTCATGAGGATGGTGTGCTAAGCGCTATTAAAGTCTGTCAAACTCTTGGTAGCAAAAATGTATAATAATTCTTATATCACAGGTAAAGTGTGGCACAAAAGATTCAGCCCCAAAATTCATGAATTTAACTATAATCTGAATAGTTGGCTAATTGACTTACAAAAAGTTGAAGAATTAAGCACAAGTTCACTGTTAATAAACTCAACCAAGCGCGCACTCTATCGCTTTAAAGCGGAGAATTATTTGCGTGACTCAGATCCGCAGCCATTAATTGCCAAAATTAAGCACAAATTACTCGAACTAAATGCAACCCTTAGCGGCAATGAACAATTTTATTTAATTGGACAATTAAATAACCTTGGGGCTTATTTTAGTCCGTTAAACCTATATCTTTGCTATGAAAATACCGAGTGCAGCTATATTTTAGCTGAAGTATCAAATACACCGTGGAATGAGCGACATTATTATTTACTAAATCCTCGCGAAACAAAAATTATTAATCGTAAAAGTTTTCATGTTTCGCCTTTTTTTGGTTTAGAGCAAGAATACCATTGGGAATTTAACCTTAATGCTGAAAGTATTAAATTTAAAATCAATACTTATGAAAACTCTAAACTCATATTTAGCGCAGCATACAGTGGAGAGTTAACTCCTTTAAAATCAGCACAGACCAGAATTCTCCGTTCACCATTAAATGTATATAAAATACTAATGGGTATTTATTTTGAGGCATTTAGAATCTGGGCAAAAAAGATTCCATTTATTCATCACCCGAGAAGTAATTAAACCTATTCTAACTTATAAGGATCAAAATGTTCGATAGATTTGTACGCAAGCGTTTATTCAAAGAACTAAATAAAATTAAATCTGGCTCACTAAAAGTAACTTTTCCTGAAGGTGATACACATCTATTTAACGGCACGGAAACAGGCATTAATGCAGACATACAACTTAAAGATTGGCGAGTTATTGCAAACTTAGGTAATAAGGGCGACGTAGGCTTCGCCAGTGACTACCGTGATGGTTATTGGGATTGTAGCAATTTAGAAGCACTACTTAGTTTTGGGCTTGCTAATGAAAAAATATTCCATAGTTACGGGCATGGTAACTTTGTCTTTAAACAATTGTCTAAGCTACTTTATCTAACTCAGCGTAATAGCATAAAAGGCAGCAAAAAAAACATTCAAGCTCACTACGATCTAGGAAATGAATTCTATAAGCTTTGGCTTGATCCAAGTATGACTTATTCATCAGCTATCTTCGAGACAGAAGATCAGGATATAACCAGTGCTCAGCATAATAAATATGATCGCTTACTAAGTAAAATAACGCAAAAAAATGCAAATATACTAGAAGTTGGTTGTGGATGGGGTGGCTTTGCGGAGCGTGCAGTGCTCCAAGGTCATACGGTAAAAGGTATTACCCTATCTAATGAGCAAGCAGATTTTGCACAACAACGTCTGCAAAATAGTTCAGCACAAATTGTAATTGAAGACTACCGTAAACAAAGTGGACAATATGACTATATTGTCTCCATAGAAATGTTTGAAGCGGTCGGAATGCGCTACTGGCCGGTGTATTTTAAAAAGATGCGCCAATTATTAAAACCTGGTGGAAAATTACTGATTCAAACTATAACAATTGATGACAAATCATTCAAACAGTATACTCGTAGTGCGGACATGATCAGAACATTTATTTTCCCAGGTGGAATGTTACCCAGCGAAAAGGT
>DPRZ01000129.1 GCA_003538525.1 Neisseriales bacterium | reverse complement strand
ATGGATTTGATAAATATTGTATAACAGACGATATTGATGGCTGTAGCAAAAGAAGCTTATACTGCGCAACTCAATAATTTTTGGACATACATTAACGGTCATGATTGATAATCCACAGTTGAATATAGAATCTGATGTTACGCACTGATTATTAACTGCAGCTCGCTGAATTTGAAAGTCTGGTGCTTGCCGCGTAACATCAGTTATTAATTATACTAGTGTCTATATAACACTTTGAAATATTTTAATTTTTGAAAGCGGAGAATTTATGCAATTACTTAAACATTTATGGCTAATGATAATTTGTGTGATAGCATTACTGGCATGTAATAGTGGCTCAAATACCACGTCGTCAAGTTCACCGTATCAGCCGACGACAATAACCTTACCAAGTGGAACCACTATCACGATTCCAAGTACTAATCTTTATGTTCCTCATGATCAAACGCTCCAAGTACCAATTACGATTGTTGGCGGCAATCTTGCTAGTGGCGAATCACTTATGATTTCAGCAACGCTTACTCGCCAAAGTCAAGCTGTCAAGACTAGTAATGCTTTGCAAGAAAGCTCGGATCTTCCACTAATCTCAATTTCGCCGACAGTAATTTCAGTGAGTCCGCATCTAACCAGTACCGTTTATTTGAATATTGATGATTCAACTGGCGCTGTTGGCAGCTATTCGATTAGTATGACAGTTAAAGATCCAAGCAATGAAACCATTATCATTGTCCCAAAAGGTCCTCAGATGTTTATCCTAGAGCATACCTGTTCTACTTCAGACTTACAATCTTGCAGTAAGCAGAATCGTTGCTATGCGTATGTCAACCCAGCGATCGCCAGTGTTAATCAAGATGGTCATACTCAGTATAGTGCCATGGCTATGATGCCTGACTCGCCGAATAATTGCTATGCGAATATTACTCAACAAACGGCATGGAGTTCCACGGAGGAAAGCATTGCCACTATAAACTCATCGGGTCAGATTACCCCGATTAACCTTGGTAATACCATCATTACCGCAGGTTCGAACACTTATAATATCAATTATCTCTGGTCAGAGTCTTCTGAATTATCAGTGGTGCCTGCCGTACCATTTCCTGGGGGATACGGTAGCTTGTCAGTCACAGATCTAAGTGATATCACTTATAGTTGCAGCAACGGATTAAATAAGCCTATATATATGATGGTAAATAATGCTACAGGTATTTTAGGTCAAACCGTATCTGGTTATGCTAATCTTAATGGGTATGTAGTCCATGTATCTGATGTGGACATCCCTATCGTAGTTGGAAACACTGGCTATGGCGAAGTGCGACTATATACTGCTGGACATCCATTTTCATTAAATGTCAGATCATGTCAAGATTATACGGACTTCCCAATGACTCTTAGCTATGGAGGAACTATTAATGGTTATAAATATCCAAATACAGTTGTGTATATTAAAGTTATAGATTAGCATATTTTTTACCGATAGAACCTCGTTAAACTAGAAAGGGCTACTATGCAAATTGCGATCACGGATTCTTCAGTGCTAGAAGTAGCAATGTTAGATGTGAGAGAAGGTACAAATCAGGAGTTTGAGCAAGCGTTTGAATTGGCAGCACCAATAATTGCATCAATGTCTGGCTATATTCGGCATGAATTACAATGTTGTATCGAAAATTCAAATAAGTACGTCTTGTTAGTTTGGTGGGAGACTCTGGAGGATCATACGCTAGGGTTTAGGAAATCTTTAGAATATCAACGGTGGAAAGATTTGCTCCATAAATTTTATGACCCATTTCCTAGTGTTTTGCATTATCAGAAAATTTTGTAATCTAACAATCTGTGGACTAAATTGATTTAGCTTGGGCTCTAGTTATGTTGTATGTCTAAACGTAGCAACTAAAGAGGCTAGAGATTTTTTATGCCGCTACTTATAAACGTGCTAAATTGGTATGAGTATCTGTACTTGGTGTAAATTAATTTTAACCACCATGGTTATAATAAACACATGGTGGTGTAAATTTTAGTGGCGGTTGATGTACTATTTATCAATTTCTTTGTCTGAATAATTTTGTTGTTTTATTCCGTTACTTCGGTTATTTAAACAACTGTAAATGTTCGACAATTGGACCTAATGCTAAAGATGGTACATAGGTTAATGCACCCACTATAATGATAGTCCCAATTAAAATTGCAATAAATAGTGTGCCTGTAGTTGGCATCGTCCCAACTGTAACAGGTAGTTTTTTCTTCATCGCCAAGCTACCAGCAATGGCTAAAACAGGCACAATTACCCCAAAGCGGCCAAGGAAAATTGCCGCACCTAACATTAAATTATAATAATGCGTATTGGCATTTAGTCCTGCAAAAGCACTCCCATTATTATTAGCTGCGGAAGTAAAGGCATATAATACTTCTGATAGGCCGTGTGCGGATGGATTACTCATTCCAGCCAAGCCTTGAGTTGCAATTAATGAAACCGCTGTTCCAAGTAACACTATCATCGGAATAATCAGGATGATTAGCGCCGTCATTTTCATTTCAAAGCTTTCGATTTTTTTGCCTAAATATTCTGGGGTGCGCCCAATCATCAGTCCACAAATAAACACTGCTAAAATTGCAAAGACTAGCATGCCGTATAGACCACTTCCAACGCCTCCATAAACCACTTCAGATAGTTGCATTAGGAATAATGGTACAAATCCGCCCATCGGTAACAACGAGTCATGGGCTGCATTTATTGCGCCACAGGATGCTGCTGTAGTCACCGCCGCAAATAGTCCTGAGCCAAAGATCCCAAAGCGGGTTTCTTTGCCCTCCATATTCCCCCCGCTTTGTAGTGCGCTATGTAGTTGATCAATATGCAGCGGATTAAAGAGTGGATTACCCCGCATTTCAGCGCTCATTAGAATTAGAGTTAAGATGATAAACATTGCAGTCATGGCAATAAAGAGTGTATAACCTTGTTTTTTATCATTAACTAAATTTCCAAAAGCAAAACACAGCGCGGCAGGAATGAGTAAAATGGCTAACATTTCAATAAAATTGCTCAATGCATTTGGATTTTCATAGGGATGAGCCGAATTAGCATTGAAAAAGCCACCACCGTTAGTGCCAAGCATTTTGATAGCTTCTTGTGATGCAACTGGTCCCATTGGGAGAATTTGTTGGCGGCTAATTTGAGTAGTTGTTTTTCCAGCGATAGTTTGGCTGATGGTTTGTGGTTCTAGAACTTTAGCGCTAACATAATTATTAAAATTTTGTGGTACGCCTTGACTTAAAAGAACGACTGCAAAAATTAGCGATAATGGCAATAAAATATACAATGTGGCTTTGGTTAAATCGCTCCAGAAATTTCCGATAACGCCTTTAGTTGCGCTGCCAAAACCACGGATTAAAGCCACGACTACCGCAATTCCTGTTGCCGCTGAGACGAAATTTTGTACCGCTAAGCCAGACATTTGGGTGAAATAACTCATGGTGGTTTCGCCTGCATAAGCTTGCCAATTGGTATTGCCAACAAAACTAATCGCGGTGTT
>DPRZ01000075.1 GCA_003538525.1 Neisseriales bacterium | reverse complement strand
CGCATAAATCCACGGCTCGCCAAATTTACCTCAGTTAAATAATCCGCATATGGCAAATCTAACTCTTGCGCGAGCGCTAAAGATTCGCTATCCAAAGGATAATTGGTATAATGAAAGCCCGTTGCATCATGCGTAACGCCAACCCCTGTAATTGCGCCATTATCAAAGGCGACCAAATTACACGGTTGCGCATCCAATACCTCATTGGCTAACATGACCCCCTCAAATTGCTCGGGTAGCCCAGTTAACCAAACCACCTTAGCAAAAAACTGTGGTACTTGTTGACGAATCGTCTCCGCCTGCCATTGTACTAAATCAGCACTTAGCTCCAAGATATAATAATGTTCAATTTGCTCACCAAGCGCTTGTAAAATATCTGCAGCTAATTTGCCATTACCAGCACCAAACTCAAGAATTTGTGACTTAACTCCAAAAGCAGACAACTCACTCAATTGACGCGCCAATAATTGACCAAATACATTTGAAATTAATGGGCTGGTAACAAAATCTCCTTGTTCACCAAATTTAAATAATGGATTGCTGTAATAACCCAAACCAGGATAATACAACGCCAATTCCATATAGCGACTAAATGAAATCACCCCATTACAGGCCGCAATCTCACTCTGAATAACTTGTTGCAAACGCTGAGTTAAATCATGCTCCAGAGGAGTCAATTTAAATAAATTTTCTGCTTCGTGACTATTCATCAGTAGTTCCTTTGGCTTGAGCACGTAAATTACGTTTATTCACAAATTCATCACGCGGAATGGCTTGTTGCCAATTAAACCACCAATCTTGGGTATAAAGCTTAGCCAATGTGGGATTGTCACGTAAGACTAAGAGATTTTCCGCATTTTTAGTTTCAGCTGCCTTAGTAAAATTAAACGATCCTGTAATCACCGTTTTGTCATCAATGATCATAACTTTATCATGATAAATGGCGTGCTTGACGTCAATCCGCAGGTCAAAGCCTTGATTGGCAAAAAATGTGCTTGATGAATATTTTTGACTAACTTGGCTTTTATCCAGAATAATTTTAACTGCTACACCACGCTTTTTCGCGTCTAAAAGCGCCTCCGCAATATCTTTTGAGGTAAAACTATAGGCTGCGACCAATAAAGTTTGTTTAGCTTCACCAATGGCTTTAACTACTACCTCAGTAACACCATTATTCGGACTAAACGCGACTTCGATACTACCAGTAGCCTGAATTAATGTCGGTGGTGGTGAGCCATCATTGGCAAATAGTCCCTCAAGCTTAGTCAGCAAGCTATCATTGGCAAAAACAACACCTACGGTCAATGCCACCAATAGAGGAATCAGCCAGCGCTTAATTTTCATGATGCTCAATACGCCAAAAATTAACTTGGTAAACCGCAAACCCAATAAGCATACCTAAGAGCGATGAAACCATTACATCACTTAACCAATGATTAATCGTGTAAACACGAGAGAATGCCACCATTAAGACCCAAATAATTAAGCCAACCCGCATAGCTTTAAGCTTATATGCCAGAAAAAATGGCACAACTGCGGCAACCGTGCTAATTACATGACCTGATGGCATACTATTAAAAGCATAGGTTAACTCATTAAAATTTTTGACACTACTTTCAAAAAAAGCAAAAAAATGCCATTGTTCCAAACCAATTGCTGGGCGTTGACGATTAAATAAAAACTTCAACACAGCATTTGCCAAGCCGGCATAAATTGAACTCATTAAGCTAAGTTTGGCACACACGGCTAATTTGTTTAATTTAAAATAATTAGCGCTCATAAACAGCGTGAATAAAACCCCACCAACAAAACCACCCTCAGCACACGAGCAAATAAAATCCCAGAAAACATAGCTATGTGTATAAGTATCCATCGCTTTAACAGCTAAAGTCGCGGGGATGTCAAGATAATTAATGATGAGTAAAATCAGCGGCAGTGCAACAATTATCGCGATCCAAACATGTTTAAGATTAACGCCAATTTGATGAAATACTCCGCGCCAATATCCTTCGCGAAGCAAGCTAATCAAAAATGGTGCCGCTACCACAATATATAAAGCCCCCATAACATTTAGAAATGGAGGCATACGGTAAGTAAAAAATTCCATCCGCTTAACCGATGAATTGTTTAACGGCAGCGACAATTTTATCCTGTGAGGCATGATCCAAATATGGATGCATTGGCAGACTAATTACTTGTGCGGCAATTTTTTCTGACACCGACAAGTCTTGACCATGATAATTCGCTGCAAAAATTGGCTGTTTATGTAATGGAATTGGATAATGCACCGCAGTTGGAATGTTATTAGCATTAAGGTGCTTAATTAAACCATCACGATCTTTAACCACTAAGGTATATTGAGCGTACACCGAAGTATTTCCCGCGGCTATAAATGGCGTAACACACGCTGAATCTTTAAATAATTCATCATAGCGTTTTGCAACTTGGTCACGTAATTGTACTTCGTTTGCAAAAATACGCATTTTAGCCAATAAAATCCCAGCTTGTAAAGTATCCAAACGACCATTGATACCTAAAACTGCATGATGATAACGTTTATCTTGACCATGTACCCGAATCCAACGAATTTTTTGCGCTAATTCATCATCATTGGTAAAAATCGCACCACCATCACCATAACACCCCAGTGGTTTAGATGGGAAAAAGCTGGTAGTTGAAATTCGCGTTAAATTACACGATTTTTCACCATTATAAGTAGCGCCAAAACTTTGTGCGCCATCTTCAATCACCACCAAACCATGTTTTGCTGCAATTTGATTAATTGCATTAAAATCAGCACATTGACCATACAGGCTAACTGGAATAATCGCTTTGGTTTTAGGCGTAATTAACGCTTCAATTTTATTTGGGTCTAAATTATAAGTTTTTTCATCAACGTCTGCAAAAACAGGTACCGCTCCTAACAACGACACCATTGAAGCGGTCGCAATAAAAGTAAAGGCTGGCACAATTACTTCATCTCCAGCTTGAATATCTAATGCCATCAAGGCAATTAATAAGGCCTTGGTTCCATCACAAACACCAATGCAATGTTTAGCCCCAGTATAATTTGCCAAAACTTGTTCTAATTCGGCAACTTTGCCCCCCATAATGTACTGACCAGAGTCTAAGACTTGATTAATTTCATTTAGTACATCAGCTTTAATTAAATTATATTGTTGTTTTAAATCAATAAATTGCATCATTAACCTCATTAAGTATTGCTATTAGTATAGCGTAACCATTCATTAAAACCACCTTTTAATGAATACACATATTTATAACCCATTTTTTGTAACATATACGCCGAAATCAATGACCGTGCACCAACCGCACAAAACACGATCACAATAACATTTTTATCTGGAATTAATTTCTCTAAATCGCGTTCAATAACACCTTTCGATACGTGCAACGCATCAGGAATAGAACCGAATTGAACCTCGTGAGTTTCTCGTACATCAATCAAAGCATATGGTTTATCTGTACCCATGATCAATTGCATTTGCTCACAACTAATTTCAGCAGTAACCGCCCGCAATTCATCTAATAAACTACAAAAACCCAAACTTGCATATTGACTCATTATTACATTACTTTCATTAATTCTTGCTCTGAAGCAAAATAATCCAGCTTTAAATCCCAACTATCGTGCTTAAGTTGTTGGTAGAGCTGCCAGTGATAGCCAACGCCACATAACAGCGGTTTAATTGTGCGCTGTTCAAATGTCGCATCATAATAGCCACCACCTTGACCTAAACGATACCCTGCGGCATCAACTGCCAAAACAGGGAGAATCACGAGGTCTAAATTATACCATTTTATCTCAGTAACTAACTCATAATCTTGAGGGTAAAAAACATCACGAAATTCTACGCTGGTTACCTCTTCAAAGCGCATTAGGCGTGAGCTACGCAATGCAACTGGTGCATATAATTTAATCTCATTGCTCAAACAATATTTCATTAAACTATTTAGGCTAATTTCACCATTAATGGCATAGTAAATCGCAACGTTTTTTACACTCTGTAACAACGGCAGCATTTGCTCTAATAATTGCACTCCAGCCAGTTCTGCGGCATCCTGAGTGTAACTTCGTTGGCGTTGACGCATTAACTGGCGTAGTTCAGCCTTACTTGGCATAATCTGCGCCTTAAATTTATAAAGTAGCTATTTTAACAGTTCATCTCTTCAATAATTCGCTATTTTTAGCCCACACGAATGTAGCATCCTGAAACTAGAGCACTATCAATCATAAATCTTAAATCAATACAACTAGATTTATTAAATTCATTAGCTAGCACCTCTAGAGTTTGAGATAAATTATTCACTCCAGCAACACCCATCAGCGAAGCTTAAATTACCTGATGAAGAACTTAGATTTAACTGATTTATTTCAGCTAAATTTAGTAACTTGTGTAAATTAAATTCTTAATATCGAGTATAAATCCCCCAATAATTCAGCGCTAATTTTATAATTTGCAGAAATAAACTTGACATTAGTTTTAATTGGCTTTAAAATCCGAACATCAATCCATTAAACTAGCGCAAAATATAATGAAAGTTAAATTATGCAAATATTTATTTTAGTAAC
>DPRZ01000083.1 GCA_003538525.1 Neisseriales bacterium | reverse complement strand
AAACTTGATTTAATTATCAACGAGCTCTACTCCCTTATAAGCGATTTTAAAACTTATAAGGAATCAATTCAATGCACAACAATCAATTAAAACTTAGTGAAACCGTTTTTATCGCGATCATGGCAACTGCTATGGGTCTCGCATGGTGGATGTATTCGCTAATTTATGACATTTTATCGCCAATTTTAAAGACGTTTGGACTTAGTGGTTTATTGGAAGGGTTTTGGCATATGGGCGGAATTTTCTTTGCCTATATCATTCGTAAACCAGGAAGTGCGATCTTGGGCGAAACTATCGCTGCAACCGTTGAGGGGATGATTTCACAATGGGGGATTTCGGCACTTTTTTCTGGATTAGCCCAAGGCTTGCCAGTGGAACTTCTGTTTCTGGCTACGCGTTACAAAATTTGGAATAAATTTAATTGTGCCATAGCGGGTATGCTTTCAGCACTTGGTGGTTATATAATAACTTATTTTTGGTATGGCTATGGTGCATTTAGTTTTAGTTTTAATCTGCTTAATTTAAGCTGTAATATGCTCTCAGGTGCGCTGTTAGGCGGACTATTTGCGCGTTATCTCGCGAATCGTTTGGCAGCTTCAGGCGTGCTTAATCAATTTCGCATTAGTCAACAATCATTATCATGAGCGTTTATCAAGTTCAGGATTTTGCCTTTAGCTATCCATTTAGCACTCGGCAAATTAATCTCAGCGGAAATTTTGTTATTGAAGCTGGCGAATGTATTTTGTTACAAGGCGCGTCTGGGGCGGGTAAATCAACCTTGCTGGCGGCATTGAAGGGGCTAATTCCACATTTGATTGCGGGGGATTTAACTGGGCAAATTAATTTTCATAATCGAGCGATTACGGACTTGAATGAACAGGATTTATTAAAAATTGGTTATCTGCAACAAAATCCAGATAGTCAATTAATTTGTCCCGATGTTTATAGTGAACTAGCTTTTGGTCTTGAGAATCAGGGTTATTCTGCTGAGCTGATTCAAGCAAAAATTAGCTTAATTGCGAATAAATTTGCACTGACACCACTTTTAACCCTTAAAGTTAGTAGTTTATCGGGTGGTGAAAAGCAAAAAATAAATCTACTCGCTATTTTACTGCTTGAACCAGAGGTTCTACTGTTAGATGAACCAACGGCATTCTTAGATCCACAATCTGCATGCCAAATTATGCAAATTATTGGCGAATATATCCAAGATAAAACGGTAATTATTATTGAACATAATTTGCATTACCTCCAAGAATTAGTTACGCGTGGATTGTATATTGACGAAGATGGCAAAATTATTCCGCAAGCGTTGGATGAAATTAATTGGCTGCAACAACTTCCTGAGCAAGCTTGCAAACATCAAGCGAGTGCAACGCAAGAGCTTCTTCTTGAGCTCAAACAACTTAACTATGCTTATCCAGAAAAGCAATTATTTTCCAATGTGAATTTGCAAGTTAGGCGTGGTGAGGTGATTAGTTTATTAGGTAAAAATGGTGCAGGTAAATCGACACTACTTAAATTGATTGCGGAGTTAATTCCAAGCCAGCAAATGATTTATTGGCACCAGCAAGATATTGCCACATTAAAACCAATTCAGTTGTGGGAACAGATTAGTCTGCTTTGGCAAAATCCCGAAACACATTTTTTATTCAATAGTGTCGCCGAAGAGGTTGGGAAACAAGGCAAGATTTTAGCTGAGTTTAACTTAAGTCACCAAGCGTTGCAAAATCCGTTTACATTGTCCGAAGGTCAAAAGCGCAGACTGTCATTAGCGATTGCATTGAGTCAACATCCACAATTAATTTTATTGGATGAACCAAGCTTTGGACAGGATTATGCGAATAAAATCCGTTTAATTGAATATATAAATGCTTTAGCCTTAACTGGGGTGAGTTTTATTATGGTTAGTCATGATTTAAATTTTGTTAATGCGTTGAGTCAAAAAGTGTATGAATTGCGCGCTGGGGAGTTGGTGTCATGTTAAAACAGAAACTTCACCCATTTGAATTTTTGCTGCTGCCCTTATTGGGCTTGGTTAGTATATTTAGTTTGCACACATGGCAGGGGTATTTATTGACCTTAATATTGATGGCGCTAAATTTAGTTATTTTGAATCACCAAGTGAAATTGAAGAAATTAGCTGTCTTTAGTCTAATTTTATTGCCAGCATTAGGTGCTATGTTTGCGAGTAGCTATTGGTTTGCTCCAGCCGATGGCCTAAATGTGCTTAGTGGGCAAAATAACTCACACCAACAATTAATCCAGAGTGCTAATTTGACCTTGCGCTTATATAGCCTTGCCTTAATTTCTTTTGGTTTTATGCTTCATATGACCAAAGAAAGCGTGTTGTTGAATTTAATGCAACGCAAAATACTTTCTGTCAAAATTGGTTTTTCATTGCTCGCGGTGTTTAATGCTTTTGAGTATTTGGCAGATGAGTTTCAACGCATTCAATTAGCTTATCGGATGCGCTTTAAGAAAAATTATCTATCACCTAAAATTCTCTTGCCACTATTAGTTGCGGCTGCGCGCTATGCGCATAATGTGAGCATCAGCATGTATAACCGTGGTTTGCATCAAGGGCGTAGTTTTCAGCAGGCTAAAATAAATTTTAGCCGCTATGATAGCGGCCTAATTATTTTAAATCTTGGATTAATTGCGAGTTTAATCTACTTTGGGCGTTGAATTGGTCGAGGCTAAATTAGCTTCGCTAGGAAGCCAGAGATGTTGACGATAATATTTTAGTTCTTCAATGGACTCATGAATATCAGCTAATGCTTCGTGTTTATTATGCTTTTTAAAGCCGTCATAGATGCTTGGATTCCAGCGTCGCGCTAATTCTTTAATACT
>DPRZ01000054.1 GCA_003538525.1 Neisseriales bacterium | reverse complement strand
ATGGCATTGAATAATGAAATTGAATTGCCGGTAAGCTATGTATTTTATAAGCTAATCAGTGCTTTGTTTACAACTAATTCGGGTATTCCTGGTGGCTATTTTGCTACCTCCTTAGCAATTGGCAATGGTATCGGTGGTTTAGTGCATGATTTTTTTGTAGTAGGCAATTTACAACAATATTATTTACTTGGTATGGTGGCTTTTTTAGCAGCACTAACGCGGGCACCCGCAACGGCAATTGTGATGGTGCTGCAGGTGAGCGCAACCCAAGTCTTTACTTTGCCCTTAATTGTGGCAGCCTTAAGCGCAACTTTATTAGCGAATGCTTGTGGTAAAGGAATCTATGAGTATCAAATTGAAAAATTAAAATAATTGGTCAAAATTCGCTGGAGAGAATTAATTTTAAATTTGCTAAGGATTAGCTTGTTTGAGCACAGATAATGATTCAAGAGCACTTGAGCGAATTATTGTTAGCTAATTAGCCATGTAACTAATAATGATACTTGGTATAATAGCGGAATAGATTTGCCACTCATCCAGAGCGAAGAAGCTCTAGAATGGTTAAAATATTTTCTTAAATCACTAGATTCAAGCTTACTAGCTAAGGTTGTAATAAGTAGCACTGAGCATTATGTCAATTATTCACGCCTTATCAACCTTCTTCAATGAGCTTAGTGTCAAGCCTGTGGTAATTAGAGGTCAATTAAAATTAATTCAGCAACGTCTTCCAGCGAAGAAATCGCACGCCTTTGTCAAAAATCTCTCAATGACTCTCAACTCAATGAGTCAGAATTAATTACCTTACTCAATTCTTCGGCAGATGATGCGAAGCTAATTTTTGACCTTGCGGATCGCATTCGCCAGCGTGAAGTTGGTAGTGATGTTCATTTGCGTGGCTTGATCGAATTTTCAAATATTTGTATTCGTAAATGTCAGTATTGCGGTTTAGCCTGTTATAACAAAAAAATCGAGCGTTACCGCATGAAAATTCACGAAATTATTGACACGGCTAAAGCTGCTGAGGATTTGGGTTATCCGAGCATTGTTTTGCAATCTGGGGAAGATCCTTATTATAATGCCGATCGCTTATCTGAGGTGATGCAGCAAATTAAATCCAGCACTAATTTAGCGATTACTCTTTCAGCAGGCGAATATAGTTATGCAGATTATCAGCAATTAAAAACTGCGGGGGCTGATCGCTATTTGCTGCGCTTTGAAACCTCGGATGAAACACTCTATCGTAAACTACATCCTGATTCGCATTTGCAAGAGCGTTTACTCTGTTTAGAGCATCTGGATCGCGCTGGGTTCCAAGTTGGAACAGGCTTTATGGTGGGTTTGCCAGGTGAAACGCCACAAATTTTTGCCAATAATCTACTCTTACTAAAAAAATACAACGCGGGCATGGTTGGGATTGGCCCCTTTCTTTCCAATCAAGATACACCAATGCGCGCAGATCATAATGGCACGGTGCTAGGCACACTTAAAGCCGTGGCGCTGACCAGAATTTTAATTCCCAATGCAAATATTCCTGCAACTACCGCTTTAGGTACGCTAGATAAATTAGGGCGTGAAAAAGCCTTACAAGCTGGTGCAAATGTGATTATGCCGAATGTTTCACCGATGAAATTTCGTGAATTATATAAACTTTACCCCAATAAAATGTGTGTAACCTCTGATCAAGGGCGCGCAACTGCGATTAAAATGGTTGAATCCATTGGGCGCACGGTTGCTTTAGATCCTGGTCACGCACCACAAAATAGGAGAACCGAACATGGCAAGTAAATACACCGCCGAATTTATTAATGAAGAGCTAATTAAACAAACTTTAGCTGAGAATGCACAAATTACCCAAGATGAATTTAACGCAATTATGGCTAAAGCCGAAACCGCTGCTGGGCTAAATATGCTCGAAGTGGCTAAATTACTTAACATTGAAGATGACGAACGCTTAAGCCAACTCTATGCGGCGGCACATCGGGTTAAAGAGCGGATTTATGGCAAACGTATTGTGATTTTTGCACCGCTTTATATTAGCAATTATTGTGTCAATAAATGTCAATATTGTGGTTATAGTTGCGATAGCGGAATTGATCGAAAAAAATTAAATAATGAAGAGTTAATCAATGAAGTCAAATCATTAGAGGCGATGGGGCATAAACGTCTTGCGCTAGAAGTTGGTGAGGATTTGGCGAATTGCGATTTGGATTATATTCTGGAATCAATTAAAACGATTTATTCAATTAAATTTAAAAATGGTTCAATTCGGCGAATAAATGTCAATATTGCCGCGACCACGGTGGATCGTTATAAGCAATTACACGCCGCCGAAATTGGAACCTATATTTTGTTTCAAGAAACCTATCATCGCGAAACTTACGCTAAAGTTCATGTTAAGGGTCCGAAACATGATTATGATTGGCACACCACGGCCTTTGATCGCGCCATGGAAGCTGGCATCGAAGACGTTGGTGCTGGAGTGTTGTTTGGTTTGTATGATTATAAATTTGAAGTTTTGGGGCTGATGCAACACGCTGAACATTTAGAGCAAAAATATGGCTGTGGGCCACATACAGTCTCAGTTCCTCGTTTAAAACCTGCGTTGGGTGTCGATTTAGCCACTTATCCATATATGTTAAGTGATGAACAATTTAAAAAAGTAATTGCGATTATCCGTTTAGCTTTGCCTTATGTTGGACTAATTTTATCGACACGGGAAAGTGCCAAATTGCGTGATGAAATCATTAAATATGGCGTGTCACAAATTAGTGCGGGTTCCTGTACTGGTGTGGGTGGCTATAGCGAACATGTTAGTGGTGAAAATACGCCTAAATTAAATACGGCGCAATTTAGTGTCGAAGATGAACGTAGTCCTGATGAAGTAATTTATAGTCTGTGCAAGTCTGGTTATATTCCAAGCTATTGCACCGCATGTTATCGGCAGGGTCGGGTTGGTGATCGCTTTATGGCGTTGGCAAAAAGTGGTGATATTCAAAATGTTTGTCAACCGAATGCCTTAATGACTTTCCAAGAATATTTATGTGATTATGCCTCTGAAGCGACTAAAGCCGAGGGTGAGAAAGTAATTGCCGAACAAGTTGCCTTAATTAAAAACGACAATATGCGTAAATTGGTTTTAGTTCAATTGGAAAAAATTCGCCAAGGTAAACGTGATTTGTATTTATAAGCGTAAAGTTAGTAAGTTAGATAAGGGAATCAAGATGGCTGAAAATCTAAATAATCAGTATATTGCTTTTGAAAATAGTGCACAGAGTTCTTTTGGCACACCGCGTGGCGTACGGCTGCATATTGCCATTTTTGGCAAACGTAATGCGGGTAAATCTAGTTTGATCAATGCCATTACCAATCAAGATTTAGCAGTGGTTTCACCTGTTGCAGGCACCACCACCGATCCAGTTTTTAAAGCGATGGAGATTGCGCCAATTGGCCCAGTGACTTTAATTGATACCGCTGGAATTGATGATGAGGGGTTACTTGGTGAATTGCGCGTGACTAAGTCGCTGCAAGTCATGGCTAAAACTGACCTGCTTTTATTAAGTGTTGCCGCCGATCAAGCACCCGATGAGTTTGATGTTAAAATTGTTCAAGCGGCTAAAGCGCGCTGTATTCCAATTATCGGTGTAATCACTAAAAGTGATTTAGGCGCTGGAAATCTTGTTGCCGCATGGTTTGAAGAACAGAATATTCCACTTTGCCGCATCAATAACCAAACCCGCGATAATATTGAGCAATTAAAGCTGCTGATCGTTCAATATGCACCCAAAGACTATCTACCTGAAACGATAGTCGGTGATTTACTTAAACCCTTGGATACGGTAATTTTGGTCTGTCCAGTTGATGCGGGTGCGCCTAAATCACGACTAATTTTACCGCAAGTTCAGGTATTACGTGATGCGCTAGATGCTGGGGCGATTGCCATGGTCGTTACCGAAAAAGAATTATCAGCGGCTTTAGCAAAGTTAGTTTCACCACCTGCCTTGGTAATTACAGATTCACAAGTCTTTGCCACGGTGTCTAAATTAGTTCCAGCGCACGTGCCATTAACTTCATTTTCAATTTTATATGCACGTTATAAAGGCAATTTACGTGAATTTCTGAATGGAGTGAAAGCCATTGATGAGCTTAAAACTGGGGATAAAGTTTTAATTGCCGAAGCCTGTAGCCATTATCCAAGCCATGAAGATATTGGGCGCGTAAAAATCCCCAATTGGTTAGAACAAAAAGTTGGCGGTAAGCTTGAATTTAGTTTTGCCGTGGGTGGCGATTTTATCCAAGATTTAAGCCAGTACAAACT
>DPRZ01000048.1 GCA_003538525.1 Neisseriales bacterium | reverse complement strand
CCAATCCCAAAAGCCATAAATGCAAAACTAATATAATCAATTTTAACTGGTTCTTGAACCTCTTTTTTCATATTACGCCAAATTAGAACAAAACTAGTAATACAAATTGGGACATTAATATAGAAACACCAGCGCCAAGATAAATTTTCTGCCAAATAACCACCAAATATTGGACCTAAAATTGGCCCCATTACCATAATCAAACTATAGACCGTCATCATTTTCGGCTGCTCTTCGGCTGTGAAGCTGCGGGAAATATACGACTGAGCGATTGAGGGCAAAAAAGCACCCCCAACACCCTGCATCAACCGAAAAATTACCATCTCGGTCACTGAAGTTGATAACCCACATAAGACCGATGAAAATAAGAACAGAATCGCAGAAACTAAAATAACTTTTTTAGTTCCAAATTTACGCGTAACCAAACCAGTTAAAGGTATGCAAACCGCAGCAGCAACAATATAACTCGTCATAGTTAATGACACTTCACTTAAATTAGCACTTAATGATCCCATTATATGCGGCACAGCAACAGCAACGATGGTTAAATCAATAATCTCAGCCAACGCAAGCAACATTACGGCATAGGCTACAATAGAACGTGGTTCAAGCCAAAAACTTGTTGAGACTGGAGGATTATTTTGAGCGATGGTCATTGAATAGCTTTAAAAGATTTTTAAATTAAACGATATTTTAAAACAAATGTTTTAATTTGTCAATAAAATCACATGACTGGATTTTAAGTTAACTGTTTTATATGTTATAATTCATCCCGAAACATTTTAAATCACTAACTTTTAAACTCAACGCATTTAAAGTTCCTCAGCAAAACTAAAATTTAGAATGCTGAAATCTTAGCATGTAAACATTATAACCTAGAACGATAATACAGCTTAATTACAAGGTAAACATGGATAGTACTTATAACAAATTGATTGCCAGTGGAATTAAACTTTTTGGTGAATCGAGTTTTGATGCAGTATCCGTACGCGATATCGCGGCTGAGGCTGAAGTCAATCTTTCTGCTGTTTCCTATCACTTTGGCGGTAAAAGCGAACTCTACCAAGCTGTCGTCGCATTTTTGGTAGCAGAAGTCAAAGCACAACTGGAAGCTTTGAACGCAGCTGGCTTTATTCAATTAAGCCTACCTAAAATGGAGCAACGCTTACCTGAAATCATCATTGAATTTCAAAAGATGTTTCACTCAGCGCATGGAATTAGTCGCCTAAATATTTTCACGCGTGAAATAGCCTCACATGATAAAAATTCATCACATCAATATGTATCAGCAATGATAGAAAATGTTCACTCATTTTTCCAGAGTGTCCTTCATGCCTATTACTCACAACGGAATGAAGCTACAGATAAAGTAGAATTTGTAATTAGCTTACTGATTACAACTTTAAAAAATATCACACTTCGGCAATCTAAACCGCTTTGCGCCAAATATCAACAACCTGATGTACTTGAACGTTTAATCAAACTCATCGTTTATGGTCAATTATAATATTGACTAGCAACCAAGCTTAGTTGCCCAGTATATAAAACTCACCATAACCAAGAAAATTTGCACTATTAGCGATGAAAAACCTTAAAACTTAAATCAATTGCTCCTCGCTACAGCTCTACTCCAATAATCACTCTGAACTAAACATCGATTCAATCACAAATAAAAAAGGCTTGGATATACTCCAAGCCAAATATTCAAACCATATGAATAAAGCAATATTACTTATTTTTATCCAAATTATCCATTGCCGCATCCGTTGCAACATGTAAACTTTGCTCTACTTTAGTAAGCGCATCTTGAATCATATCTTGCAATGACTGCATTGCTTGGTGATTACCTGAGAGTGCATTTTTCACCATTTCGTCAAATTGAAGCGTTAATGGCGTTGGCAGTAATTTTGAATAAAATTCAAAAAATTTAGCCGAATTACATTGCACGCCGTCACCATTACACACCGATTTAGCGCATGCTTCACGATAAATTTGCACAACTAAGTCTAAATCTGCCAGCAACGACTTAGAGGCTAAACCCAGATTTTGCGCGGTAATTTGCTTTAATGCCGCCATTAAATCCTCGGGAGTGCTAACTTTATATAAAACTTGACTGTTGTCAATCCCCTGTTGGAAATACTGCTTACTTTGTTCCAAATACTTATTATTTAACTCTGTAAATTTACTCGCCAACTGAGTGAACGAATTATACGCGTCCTGCATAGCTTCTAAATTTGGCAATTGATATTGTTTCGGTTTACTCATAATTGTTCTCCAGCCATTAAAAAAGTTACCTACTTACTCAATTATACCACTAACCTACTAACTAATTTGATAAAATCTAGTACTAGCAAAATCCAAGCTAATATCCTGAAAAGATAGCTTTATTTACATCAATCAAATAATCAAACTAAGGAGTTTTAGATGTCAAAACCAAACGCAAAACCAATTTATCGACGCTGGTATGCCAGCCTGTGGTTTTTAGTCTTAGTCTTCATGTGTGGAGGAATTATTTTCGGTATCGTTGATCCAACTCTTGCTAAACAAAGCAAGCCAGTTATTGATGCCTTTATTCACGTAATTAAAATTTTAGTTGGACCAATTGTATTTTTTACCGTGGTGAGTGGCGTAATTGGTATGGGAAGCTTAAAACAATTAGGCACCATCGGCGCGAAATCATTTTTATATTTTGAGATAATTTCAAGCCTAGCTTTAATCATTGGTCTAAGCTTTGGACATTTTTTTCATCCAGGCACGGGATTAAATTTATCCGTTGCGAGTATCGATCCTAGTTTAATTGCAAAATATACCCAAAATGAAGCCGATGCAACTAGCTTTACTAAAATAATGCTCTCGGCCATCCCCAAAAATCTCTGGGAACCCTTTTTAACTGGAAACACCTTACAAATTTTATTCATTGCCGTCTGTTTAGGCTTCGCTTTATTCTACTTAGGTCAACGCTGGCGTGAACCAATTATGCATAATTTGCATCTAATTCAAGGTTGGTTATTTAAAATCTTAAGTTTTGTTATGTGGTTTTCACCAATTGCGGCTTTTGCGGCAATGGCTTTTATGCTGGGTCAATTTGGTGTAGCAGTAATTTGGCATATGCTTGGTTTAGTGGCAACCATGGTTGGCGCTTGCGTCTTTTTCATCCTTGTCATTTTGGGCAGTGTTGCCAAAATGGCTGGCTTTAGCATTTTCCAATTTCTAAACTTCATTAAGGATGAAATAATTTTGGTTTTTGCAACCTCATCCAGTGAAAGTGCCCTGGGTCCAATCATGCGCAAATTAAAAAATTCAGGGGTTGATGAATCCGTGGTTGGTATCGTTGTTCCAGCTGGTTACAGCTTCAATCTTGATGGAACTAATATTTACTTGTCATTAGTCATTGCATTCTTATGCCAAGCATTTAATATTCATTTAAGCTGGCAAGAATATGTAACCGTTATTTTAGTTCTCATGGCAACCAGCAAAGGCGCAGCAGGTGTAAGTGGCTCAGGTTTTATTGTCCTAGCTGGAACACTTGCTGCAATGCATGGCAAAATACCCGTAGTCACCATCGCAATCCTGCTTGGCATCGACAAGATAATGAGCGAACTACGCAGCACTACTAATTTAGTTGGTAATAGCATGGCAGCTGTAATTGTGGCACGGATGGAAAAACAACTTGATTTGAAGAAATTCAAACAGGCTCTAGATAAGTAACTCTCTCAATCTACAAAGTAAAACACCCAAAACAATGAAGTTTTGGGTGTCGTACTATGGATTTGAGAAAATGTTTCGAACACTGTCTCAAGGAGTATTATATACTAGACTTGTCCATCACAACAAATAT
>DPRZ01000102.1 GCA_003538525.1 Neisseriales bacterium | reverse complement strand
CCTTTACGCTTACGGCGCTGAGTGATTTTTCCACGCGGATATAAATCTGCCTCGGTAATAAATAAATATTTAGCGTACGCAAAGCCTTGATACAACTCGGCTTGCAACAAAACAATTTTATCGGCATTGAGTTGCGTAAAATTACTAATTTGGCTAGCTTTTAATTGTTGCAAGAGCAAGGTTTGGCGCAAGATTTCCAAGCGCCCTAAGCTCTCAACGCAGAGAATAATCTTAAATTGCTTGCTCAAGGCGAGTAATTTAGCAAACGGCTGCGGCGCATTATGCATAACCGCTACATCGGGTAATTGACTAAATTGTGGATAGAATTCACCAGTTTGCGCAATTTCCCAGCATTGATGTGCCTTAAGTTTTGCAAAAACCTCATCGGTACTTAAAAATAACTCGCTTGGGCGCAAACATGGAAATTGGTAATTATAATAATCGTAACGTTTAGTAATCTCTTGCCAATTAAGATTTAATTGTCCAAGTAATTCATCACCATACGCCACTTGCCAAGTATCATCAAGATAATCAAATAAGGTTGCACATTTAGCAAAAAAGAGCGGCAAATAAAATTCAACCCCAGCGGGTAAAATATTGTTTTTTAAATCTTTGGCTAAATTAGAACCCTGTTCTTTGGGAAACATCGCACAAAACTGCGCCGCCATCTGACGCACACTTTGTGGATCATGCGGATACTCACGAGAGGGTAAAATCTCAACCGCATCTAAAGGTTTAATAATTAATTGGGTTTTACTATCAAAGACATGAATCGTTTCAACTTCATCATCAAATAAATCAATCCGAATCGCCTGCTTTGAACCCATTGGCAAAATATCTATAATTGACCCGCGAATCGCAAATTCACCCGCTTCATAAACTTGTTGGACGCATTGATAACCTGAGGCGGATAATTGAACGCGGAGTTGCTCGCTATCCAATTTATCGCCCAGTTTAACTAATAACACCCGCTGGGTAAAATATTCTTGTGGAGGCAGCAACATTTGTAAGGTCGTAGCTTGCACCAGGAGTAAATCAATTTGTTTATGCTGGACTTGCCACAAAGTTCGCAAGCGCTCGGCAATTAGCTCATTATATGGCGACTGGCGCTCATAGGGTAACACTTCATAATCGGGGAAAATTGCAATGCGTAGTTCTGGCGCAAAAACACTAATTTCACTTGCCAAACGCTGCAATTGATAACCATCATTAACGATAAAAAGAAATGGTTGTGCCTGCTTTTTAACTAATTCGGCAACAAATAAAGCATCGCCACCAAGCGGTAGTTTAGCTAGATGATTTTTTTGCGGATGAATTTTGGTTGGTAATTTTACATTTAACATAATTAAAGCACCAAAGAACTATCGGATTGACTACCATCAAAGTGATTGGTTTTGTAATGAATTTCTAAATGTTGAGCGTTTAAACGCATATTCAAATAGGCAATACTCGGTAAAATAATCAAAAAGACTACCGCCAACGCTGCGAACCACTCAACTACAGCCACGCGCTTAGCACGTAATTTATCATCAATTAAAATCAAGCTATGCGGATTACTTTCCAATTCACGAATAAATTCCGCCAATGATGCCGCCAAATTCATATTATATTTACGCAGTTGGAACGGTAATAAAAACAGATCAATCAGCGCCAATAGCGCTGGAATCATCGTCCAGCAAAACAACAAATATAACCAAGCACTACGTTTGTGTAAATAAAATTTATGGATACCAAACACGCCGAAGAAAATTAGCCACAGATAAGCCACCCCAAGATTTTTACGGTTCTGGCGATAGAAAAAATTAAACTGCACCCGCTGGGCTTCATTTAACTGTTGTAAAATTTGTTCGATAAACGATAACTTCAATTGTCTCATTAATTAATTCACTTAAAATAGATTTACCCTCCATTCTAACATATTGAATAATCCGTTCACACTCGGCAATTGTTTAAGACAGAGCTTTAATTTATGCTAAAATGCAAAAATCGACACTTGAGAATACATAAAGTGGCATAATTTCGGCATCGCAAGCCAAAATTAGCCATCAGTCTAATCAATATAATTTCAATTTAATTCAGATAACTACACCATACTAGCTAAGGGATTTATTATGTCATGGTTTTGGTTCGCACTCGCTGCAGCGGTCTTATGGGGACTTGGTTATACCATTAATCAAGTAACGCTCAAACATTTTACAGCGGTAGAATTAATCTTTTTTGAGTCACTGGTTGTATTTATTATCTTTGCAGTATATTTCCTCTGGAAAGGAAGTTTTGGCACCTTCATCGCAAAATTGGCCAATCCACAGCACCTCGGCTTAATTATCGCTAGCAGCCTAATTTACATTGTTGCTAGTGTATTTATTTTTAAAAGTATCAGTTCCAGCAACGCTGCATTGGCGGCAATTATTGAATCGTGTTACCCTATTTTCACCGTATTATTTGCCTTTATTCTGTTTGGCGAAATTCAGCTAAATCTACTCTCGGCACTGGGTTTCATGCTTATTTTGACGGGAATAATTATCGTCAAAATATATGGACATTAACCAAGAAGATTAATTATGCAAGTACCCGCCTTTAAATCAGTTTTTCAACATTACCTCGACAATCATAGCCAAATTAATTTGAT
>DPRZ01000035.1:1335-4978 GCA_003538525.1 Neisseriales bacterium | reverse complement strand
CGCGGTATATGGTACAATTAAGTCTCTATTTTATTTGCAGATAGAAAGCTGATTATGTTCGAGTTTATCAACGATGCCTTTAGCATTAAAACGATTCTCTACCATTTCACTTTGGGTAATGGCTATGATCTATCGTATATCGAAGCGATTGGAACAGTTTTTGGATTATTATGTATTTGGTATGCCAGCCAAGAAAAACGTTTTAATTTTTATTTTGGCTTAATCAATGTTACGCTATTTGCCATAATTTTCTATCAAATTCAACTCTATGCCAATTTATTGCTGCAAATATTCTTCTGGGTAATGAATGTCTATGGCTTATATGCTTGGGGACGTTCAAGTAGCGAAGCAGAAAATCTAAAAATTCGCTGGTTAACCTTACCCCAATTAGCGCTAACCATAATCGGATCGCTGCTTGCCATTGCACTATTAGCGCTTTATATTAATCCATTTTTCAATGGTCTAACCATCATCGCCGTCAAATTAATGCAATTAGTTGTACCCAATCTAACTCTGCCAACTTTGCAAGCCGATCCTGATCCATTAATGGATGCCACGGTTACAGTTTTATCAATTGTGGCTATGGTACAAATGACGCGTAAATTAGTCGAAAACTGGCTCCTGTGGGTCTTAATTGATTTAATCAGCATTGTCCTTTATGCCAAACAAGGGGTCTATTTCATGGCATTAGAATACGTTCTTTTAACTTTTATCGCATTAAACGGCAGCTTGGCATGGATTAAAGCCGCCCGCCAGAAATAATTTGGAAAGATCAACCAATGAAACAACCACACATTAATTGTAATTCTCAAGACGTGCAAGATTTAGTCATTGTTTGTGGAGATCCAGCACGTGTCACGCGGATTGCCGCTCTTGGTTCTAACCCACGACATATTTCAACCAATCGCGAATTTACCGTTTATGAAACCACCTATAATCATCATTTAATTACCGTTTGCTCAACGGGAATTGGTGGCGTATCAGCATTGATTGCCTTAGAAGAATTAATTCACTGCGGCGCAAAATCAATTATCCGTGTGGGTAGTGCTGGTGCACTCCAAACAGAGCTTAAACTGGGCGATATTATTGTTGTTGAGGGTGCGGTACGTCACGATGGCGCATCGGCTGCCTATATTGAGCCAGCTTATCCAGCGATTGCTGATTTTAGTCTCAGTGCAAAACTCAGCCAATATTTAGCCAATCAACAAACTCGGTTTGCCAGTGGTCTAATTCGCTCACATGACTCATTTTACACCGATCAGGAACAACAAATTTGTGCACATTGGTCGAAACTCGGACTCCTTGGTGCCGATATGGAAACCAGTGCCTTGTTAACCCTTGGGCGCTTACGTGGAATAAAAGTTGCAGCGGTTTTATGCACTGTCGTTGAATATCAAGCGGATTTAGAAGCCTCAATTGCCGAATATAAAGATAGTGATCAACTATTACTGCAAAGTGAAACCAATGCTTCTTCTGCCGCCTTAGCTGCACTTACAATGAGTTAAGTATGAAAACATCTGAATTATGCTGATTAACAATTCACCAGTTAGCCAATTTCAATTCAATCAGCGCACGATTTATGTTAAACGCGATGATCTGCTTGATCCCAATTTCAGCGGTAATAAAGCGCGCAAGTTGGCCTATTTTTTAACCCAGCCAAGCGCTGACATTGATACTTTGATTAGTTATGGTGGCAATCAATCTAATTTAATGTATTCACTCTCCTGCTTAGCTAAATTAAAAAATTGGCAATTTATTTATTATACTAATCAGATTTCCAGCCAAGCACAGCTTAATGCGGCTGGAAATTTAGCCGCCAGCCTAGCTAATGGCATGCAAATTATACCGACTAAAACTAAGTTAAATTTACTTGCGCAAGACTTAGCGACTAATTTAGCCAGCAATCAACTACTCATTCAACAAGGCGGCGCGCAAAGCGAAGCCGAATTTGGCATCCAACAACTGGCGGCGGAAATTCGCCAGTGGGCAGCCCAGCAAAATTTTGCCCAATTAGCCATTTTTCTGCCCTCAGGTACGGGAACTAGCGCTTTTTATTTACAAAAACAGCTCCGCGAATTTACGGTTTACACCACCAATTGTGTCGGCAGTCCTGAATATTTAGAGCAACAATTCCAGCAACTTGATCCGCATGCGAAGATCTATCCAACTATTTTGCCAAATTTAAACTATCGTTTTGCGACTCCATATCAAGAGCTCCTCACCGCCTATCAGCAATTATCCGACAGCAGTCAAATTGAATTTGATTTGGTCTATGATCCAATTGGCTGGAAAATTCTCAGCAATAATTTAACGCAAATTAGCGCTCCCTTACTCTATATTCATTGTGGTGGCTTAATCGGTAATTCCAGTATGTTGAGACGCTATCAATATGCTTTTCCAGAATTATTTGCGCATTAGTCCTTAAAACGTAAAAGCCTCAATATTTGTCTATTGAGGCTTGCTGCAAAAATAAAAACTATCAGAAAAATTTAAATTGACCAAATAATTCCAGGTTTTTATTAATTAATTCTTGTTGCCGTTGGCGTAAACTCGCAATAAACTTCTCATTTACTTCTTGAATGTTAACTAAATTTTTAACATCACTGATTTGCTGCAGATAATTAGTTACATCCTGATTAATTCCCACAATGCTCTCAACAAATGAGTTCGATAATTCCTGATTGGAAGTACTGATTTTTTCTAACATCACTTTAATTGAATCTAGGTTTGGCGAAACTAATAAAGTTGCACTTTTAGTTACCACCTCAGGTTGAGGTTTTTTAGCTGGAGCTTGAACTTTAGTTGCTTCAATTGGTGCTGCAACTGCTTTTACTTCTGGTATAACCGCCGCTTTGACAGGTGCTACAATAGCCTTGGGTGCACGTGGTGCAGCATCTCGGCGTGGCGTAGCTGGTTTAGCTGGCGCAGGTTTTGTGGCAACTGCTTTAGGTTTAATTACAGCAACGTCTTCAATTCCGGCTTGTTTATCTTCCACACTTTGTTTTTCAGCCGAAAGAGATTTCCGCAATGATGAGGTGAGTTTTGAGGCCATGACAAATTCTCCAATTTATAAATTTATAATGAATTATACTTTAAATTAAACTAATATAGCTAAAATTTCGGCAACTAAAGCATTTATTTCAGATTTAGCTTTTGGATTATCTAAATCAAGGACAGTTCCGCCAAATGCAGCCGCTTGACGATATGCCGTGCGCTGATAAATATCCGTAGCAGTTTTTGGAAAATCAAATTCATTAATGAGCGTCAAGGCTTCTTTAGAAATACTGGCATTACTTTGGCACATATTTGCCACCAAACGCGCAGTCAATTTTTCATTAATTTCACTGACGTTACCGATTAATTTTTGAATGCCAATCGCCGCCCATAAATCCGTTGGACTAGGTACAACAGGCACTATGGCTAAATCCGCCACCAACAGCGCTGAGGCAGTAAAACTATTATCAATAGCTGGTGGACAATCCACAAAAATATATTCATAATCGGCTAAATATTTTTTAATTTCGCGATTAACTTTATCAGTAACATTGGCTAAACTCATTACCGCCGTTGGAAAAGGTTTTTCATCGCTACTACTTGCCGCCCAACGACTGGCGCTACCTTGTGGATCACCGTCAATTAAGAG
>DPRZ01000035.1:0-1146 GCA_003538525.1 Neisseriales bacterium | reverse complement strand
CCACAACCACCTTTTTGATTAGTTAATAAAATTACTTTTGCTATCATTTTGCTTACTCAATATTTTTAAATTATTTCAATCGACTTCACATAAAATCGCCAAATTGTATACATAAATCAAATTTCTGGTAACTCTAAGAATAGAAATTTGTTTAAGCTGGCTATTTTCAATTGATTTGAGTAGCTATATTACCATATTAGCCGCAGATTTATCTATTTAGGCTAAGCAATTCCAGTCGAAATAAGCGCGAATTATTGTATGAGTAAGTCTGTGACAAGAACCATTATAATTATCAAGAATACACTTCTTTTTACATCAATTCGTTCGACTACAAACTTGGAGTGTTATAATATGCCACTGCAAATATTGTTATTTACTTTAGTTCGCCGTACTAATTTAAAGCAACAAATAGAATCTACGGCAAGGAATATATATTATGCCAAATTTAGATTTTCTCATTGAAAAATGTCAAAAACTTGGACGCATTCCTGCTGCCATCGTTGATCCACGCTCCGCTGTTGCACTTAGTGGTGCACTTCAAGCTTATACACAAGGTATATTAGAACCAATTTTAGTTGGCCCACAGACTGAGATTGAACAAATTGCCAAAGATAACCAACTAGATATCAGCGCATTAAAAATAGTAAATACCGTCGACGACACTTCAGCTGCCGCTACCTCGGCACAAATGGCGAGTAATGGCGAAGTGCATTGCTTAGTTAAGGGTAGTTTACATACCGATATAATGATGCACGCGGTACTGCAACCCGAATATAATTTGCGTACTAAACGCTTGATTAGCAGTTGTTGCTTAATGCATTTGCCAACTTACAATCGCCTCGTCTTTCTTGCTGACATGGTGATGAATATTGCGCCAACTCTTGAACAAAAAGTTCAAATTTTAGAAAATGCGGTAGATATGGCACGCGCGCTGGGCTGGGAGATGCCGAAGGTTGCCATTATTGCTGCCGTAGAAGTAGTTAATTTAAAGATGCCTGCAACGGTTGATGCTGCAATTATCGCCAAAATGGCAGATCGTGGTCAAATTGAAAACTGTGTCGTCGATGGTCCAATTGATTTAGATATTGCAATTTCACCTGAAGCGGCTAAAATTAAACATTTTAAATCACCAATTATGGGCGATGC
>DPRZ01000175.1 GCA_003538525.1 Neisseriales bacterium | reverse complement strand
CCATTTTCTTCCCTCATCTATTCATTTTTATTGGTGATCTACCGCATTAAATCGGCTAACTTCGTACTATATTCGCGTAGTTCTGCGCTTAACTTTTATTTAGGTTTACGTTGCGTATGATATTTAGCGTATGATAAAACCACGCCCGCGGCAACCGAAACATTTAAAGATTGTGTATTGCCGTACATTGGAATGCTGACTAAATAATCGCAGTTTTCAGCCACTAAGCGGCGAATCCCCTCGCCCTCGCTACCCATGACCCACGCCATCCGTTTGTCGGGTTTAAATTCAAATAAACTCACCGAGCGCTCGCCTAAAGTCGTGCCAGCAATCCAATAATCAAATTCTTTAATTTCTTCAAGCGTACACGCCAAATTATTCACCACAATTACGGGTACATTATTAATCGCACCCGATGAGACTTTAGCCACCGTTGCATTTACATTGGCTGAATTATCCTTAGGAATAATAATTGCATCTACACCAAAACAGTCACAGGTACGAATAATCGCGCCTAAATTATGCGGATCGGTAATCCCATCTAAAATCATTAACGTCGAATTCGGCTTATCCGCCAATTCTTTGAGTGTTGCTTTAAGACTAATGTCTTTCTTGCTCAATTTTTCTAATAAAACCGCAACTACACCCTGATGTTTATTGCTTCCGCAGAGCTTATCCAATTTAGCCGCACCGACTAATTCAATTGCAACATTTTTATCATTAGCTGCATCCAGCAAATCTTGGGTACGTTTATCTTGACGCTTGCCATCCAAATAAATTATTTGAATAGTCTCAGGCGACTGCCAAACTAAAGGACTCACACTATGAAATCCATACACTAAATTATTCATTAAAACACCTTCATTTTATAAGAACCATCTGCTTGTGGCAGCCCCATCATCGTCATAAATTGTAAAAGTTTGTCTTTTTTATCCGCCTGCACGGTCGAATTCAATGTCAAACTATTCATGCTACCAGTTGCGGTAACACCAATCACCGAATCAGTGCTGCTACTTACATCAATACTTGAACTAGCTAAATTTAACTGCAGCGTATAACTACCAATTGGATTAACTGGTGAAATACCCGAACCAACATCTTCAAGTTTTACATTAATAGTACCTACATTAGTTTTGCCCAAAGTTAAACTGCTCGCATCAACATGAACATTGCCCGATAAACTCATGCTACTCAAATTTCCCAAAAATGGCTCAAGTTGATCTACCGATAAATCTAAATTTACGTTGCTTAGCTGTAACCCAGCTTTACTTAGACTAACATTGGCGATGCTTTTATCTGATGAGGTGAAATTCACTTCAATAAATTTACTCAAGCCAAGCTTAATTTTCCATTTAATGCGCATAATTTGGACAAAAGTTTTACCATTCGAATCTGATGCCATTAACATTGCACTACCATTCCAGAAACTACCTTGTTCATTGCTAGTTGAAATGCGATGCTCCGAATATTTATAGGCCAATGACCCAACCAGCCAAGCAGGCATATACACAATTAAACCGCCAATAAAACTCACACTGATCAGGCAAATAATCAATACCCGTTGTAACTTACTCATTATTGTTTAACCCAGAATATAGCATTAAAAGACACATACCCAGCCTTAGACTGACGGATTACATTAACCTGCGTTGGAAATAAAGCATAACTTCTGCGAAATTGTTCCAGTAAAGTAACCACTTGATTGTATTGTACATTAGGTACATTAATCGTCATTTGGTCGTCTTGAATTAAAATATCTGGATCTTTAACCTGTAAGATTTGTGCAACATCTGCTTTAGCTTGAGTTAGGTTAACCTGATTAAAGGTATTAGCCTGAACCTTATTTAAAACTTTATACCAATTAGCCGCTTGCTTGGAAAAAAGCGTAAATTGATTTAAATTTTCTACATCACGACTCAGGCGATTATTATATTTCATCAACCCAGTTACAGAATAAAACACCACACTCGCGACAATAAATACCGCCATAGCAATTAACAATTGTTGCTCCCGCGTTTGCAACAATTGCCAACGCGTAACTAACAACTTGAGCTTAGGTTTTAGCAACTGCTGAAGTCGCTCATTTTGTAATTTTAACTTGGCTATCATTCAGTTCATCCATACTTGAAATTATTTGTAAACTAATTACCCATGCCGGATCAGGCATTTGAGCAGAAGTACTCCCATTGGCATCCATATTATCTAAAACCCCACCACCATTATTATTCTTACTCGCACCGTCTTGACTGGCTAAATAACTCTTATAATCAGTAATCGTTGCTAAAATACGCTTATTTAATAAAATAACTTTATCATTATTAAATTGTGCTGGATCATATTGTGAATTTAAAAAAACCTGCAGATGTTGAGCAGAGTATTTACTCCCAGCTAGCATATTTTTATTAACATCAGGCATTGTTTTCAAAAACGTGGCGAAAAGAAATATATAATCATTCTGCGAATATACCCCTTTGTCATGTGACATAGTATTTAATTTATCATCAACAGTCGCTAATAAATTTGGCGTAAATTGCTCAACTTTTACAACACCATTCAAATCTTGAATGACTTGTTTTTCTAATTTATTCTTTTCATAAACTAAAACTCCAAGGTTTAACAACCAATAAATCAGATAAATTACCAATAACACCCCAGCACTTTTACTTAATTTCAATAATGCAGTTTTAGCCTCTGGGCTTAACTTAAGATTAAAACGTTTGCTTTTTTCATTATAAAAATTCCACAGTAATGAGCCGTAATTAAACTCAGTATAAAGCTGACATTTTACGGAGTACTTCTGCTCCAAATACTCTTGAACCGCACTATCTTCACAATACAAAATAA
>DPRZ01000195.1 GCA_003538525.1 Neisseriales bacterium | reverse complement strand
TAATCAATTAAGCTCTGCTCAATTTTTGCCAGCTCAGCATTAAAGCTAAGTTTTTCTATAGAATTCTTTAGTCGGCGCAAATGGGCTGCGCGATTAATAATAATGCCATTAACGACTAAAAATGACTCAATTAAATTAAAGCCTGGCGTATAAAATTTACGCACAAAGGCTAATTTTGTCGCAATTTCTGCCCACTCTAAAAGTGGCTCAGATTGCACGGTTATACCGCCACCAACACCAAGTTTTAATTGTTCAGGCGCCTGAACATTGGCACTTAGCGTACGAATGGCAACGCTAAATTGCATATCATTATTGGGTAAAATATAGCCAATTGCACCACTATAAATACCACGCTGGTAGCCTTCAATTTGCTCAATTAATTGCAAAGTACGTAACTTCGGTGCTCCTGTTATTGAGCCGCATGGAAATAAACCTTGAATAATCGTAGCTAGCGGCGCTAACTCTGCTAATGAAGCTTGAATTTTGCTGGTCATTTGAAATAAGCTGCGAAATTTCTCAACCGCAAATAACTCCGTGGTTTTAACCGATGAGCTCATGCAAAATTTAGCTAAATCGTTGCGTAAAAGATCCACAATAATTAAATTCTCCGCCCGATTTTTATCATCATGCGCCAGAAATTCGGCATTTAGCTCATCTTCAAATTGCGACACACCGCGCGGCATAGTGCCTTTCATGGGGCGAACCACAATTGAAGCTGCGCTTTTTTTAAAAAACAACTCAGGTGAAATTGATAAAACACACTGTGGAGAAAATGGCAAATAGCTGGCATACGCCACTGGATGACTACGACTTAATTGATAGTACAACGCAAATAAATCTGAATTATTCAAACTCAAATTAACTGGCAAAGTTAAGTTCAATTGATAGCTATCACCTGCCACCAAATGCCGTTGCACTTGTTCAAATTTAGTCAAATACTCCGCATAATTCGAATTTAACTCCAGATATTCAAAATTTAGTTCAGATTGCGGATTTAGAAGCTCAGGATGTAATTGAGCCAAATCCTGACTCGCAAATTTTTGCAGATTCTTATAGCCGACAAAATGTAATAACGGCTGCCGATTATCCGCGCGAAGATCTAATTGAACATATATAGCTGAACTTGCCGAGTAAGCGATATACCCCGCTAAGTACAAGCCTGTTTGGCGTAATTGCTCGATTTTGGCGAGACTACTGGCAAACTCTGCTGGATTATAAACTATAACTTCAGCAACTACTTCGCTAAAATAATAGCTATTTTCTTGTGTAGGATTAAGCACATCTTCAAAGATTGCAAACTCTGGCTGGCTATTTAGCAATTTATTTTCTGACACACATACTCCATTATTAAAGTAGATTTTTCTAGGCAAATTCTTCAGCACTTAACACAACGCTAATCACAATCTGAAATTATTAAATAGTTAGATTATTTTAGATAAGCAACTGGTGGCAGATTCATTTTATGCTGATTGGCAATGTGCCGTGACCAATAGATATTTAAAACCACTTGTTCACGTGCAGATAAATCTTTATCCAGCAACCCAATTGATTTAACCTCCTCATTTGATTTAATTTGGTGACGCTCACAATAATCCAGCGCCCATTCTAATTCATCATAACTGGCCCCAATCTGATCTTCATCGGTACGACCATCACTCCATAATCCATCCGTTGGACGCGCTTGTAAAATTGCTTCATTAACCCCCAACTCTCGCCCCAGAGCATAAACCTCCGATTTAACCAAATCGCCAATTGGCGAAACATCTACTCCACCATCACCAAATTTAGTAAAAAACCCGACCCCGTAATCTTCAATTTTATTGCCTGTACCACAAACTAATGACTTATTTGCTCCAGCAACTCCGTATAAGGTAACCATCCGTAACCGCGAACGGATATTGGCCGTAACTAAAAATTGTTCTTCAGGAGTAATATTATTCAATGCGCCAGATTTCTCAAGTAACGCAACCTGTTGCTCATACAGACTAGTTAAATCAATTGTAATCGCTGTTACATTTGAAAACTTGTCGCATAACCACGCAACGTGCTCAAGGCTACGCTGTAATTGCTCTGACTCTTGATGAATCGGCATGATTAAAACGATCAGCGGCAATCCAGTATGCGCACATAAGCTTGAGCACACCGCTGAATCAATTCCGCCAGACACACCGATAACATAGCCAGCTTGGCGCGATTTAAGCGCATAATCTGTCAGCCAATTAACTAAATACTGTTTTACGTGCGGATAATCTAGTTCGGTTTTAGTGTTTAGGTTTAACATTTTTTGTCTTCCTTGTTAAATAAATTTGTCTCACTGAAAATCCTTGTCATAATTCATCACTGAGCAAATTATGGAGATTCTTACGCTATCATAACTCTATTTTAAAGCATAATCTCTTCTGCTCCAACTTTAGACTAAACCAAGAGTCTGTTGAATAAGTTTAATTTGTGCACTCTCTCCAGAATGCTTACTAACTTCATCACTTAATTTAACCGTCTCAACCAATTCATTATCAATTAGAGCGGCTGTCATTTTAATCACCATATTTAAAGCTTGCACACCAAGATCATTGGTTAGATTAGTGCCAATGCCAAAAGAACAACCAATCGCACTTTTTTGGCAATAACTGGCAATCGCCAGTGCCGTTTGGCTATCTAATCCATCCGAAAAAATAATAGTTTTAGTTGCAGGTGTAATACCTAATTTAAGATAATGCGCAACTGTTTTATCTATAAATTGAAATGGACAACCTGAATCATGCCGTACACCATCAAAAAGTTTCGCAAACTTCATATTAAAGGTTTTAAAAAATACCTCACTGGTATAAGTATCGGTTAATGCAATTCCTAAATTACCACCGTAAACCTCTACCCATTTTTCTAAAGCCATATAATTAGCCATCTTTACACCATAATGTGCACCCATAAACATAAACCACTCATGTGCTTGCGTGCCTAATACATTTAAACCTAGCTGCATAGCAATATAAGGATTTGAACTACCAACAAAAAATGGCTCAGAACTATTCATTTGCTGTAAGTCTTGACAAACTTCAAATTGATTAGCATATGAATAACGTCGCCTAGTACCAAATTCAGCTAACTTAAGCGAATTAGCGCAAAAAACGATTGCTTTGGAATGGTTATTTTCTCTTCTAACTTCACGCGGAAAAATCTGAGGAGAGAGTTCTAAAAAATAGAGCTCAGAAATCAAAGCCATTAAGGGAACTTCCCATAAAATAGTCCGATACCAGTAACCTTGAATGGTAATTTGTAACTCACCCGCAGTTTGCGAAATAGTGACTTCATTGGCATCAAAACGATAGCCAGTTAAAAAATCCACATAAACTGGATCAAAAAAACCACGACTCAATAGAAATTTTTGCTCAGCCTTAGTCAGCGCTAAATTGGACATCTTCGCCACTTCATCGCGCAATTTTTCAGCAAAACCTAGGGGGAATTTAGTTTGACCACGATTGCAAAATTCATAACGAACTATTTGATTGGGATACATTTTACATACGGCTTGTTGCATGCTAAATTTATATAAATCTGAATCGAGGATGCTTCGAATAATACCAATTTCGTGCATTGCTTTTACCTTTAAAATACCTTATTCAGGGTAAACATTAATTGTTAAATTGAAGACCTGATTATAAACGATATAAGAATTAATGCAAACCGCAATATGGAATAATGGGTAATAACTAATCTAAGCAACTTTAGTCAAAATCCACAAAGGTAAAAACCTAGCAATCTTATTTAGGCACTCGACACATAAAGCGGCTTCTGTCACGTCATAATAAATTGTTTTAATTCATAAAATACAGAACACAGCCACTAAAACCTAACTTATTCCAGAGTTTCTAGTTAATAATTCTTAAATATAAAGCCATCGTGATTAAGCAGCAGTTAAGCTTTAGCAGACTTAACTGCGCTCAAAAAC
>DPRZ01000134.1 GCA_003538525.1 Neisseriales bacterium | reverse complement strand
CTAGCTTGTAAATTACACAAATTAGTTAAAACTTAATTAATTACATAATCACGCACGGATTAAATTTTGCTTATGCTCAAATTAATCTAATTAAAAACTAAAATGTGTAGTTACATATCACTATATTGCGGACCTGAGCCAGCTTCTGGAACCGTCCAGGTAATATTTTGCGTTGGATCTTTGATATCACAAGCCTTGCAATGTACACAGTTTTGGGCATTGATCTGGAGTTGCGCTAGTCCATTTTTTTTAACAATCTCATAGACGCCAGCTGGACAATAACGGGTTTCTGGTGCAGCAAAATCGACTAAATTTATCTTAATGGCACTACTCGGATCTTTGAGTTGCAGATGAATTGGTTGATTATCATCATGGGTGACATTGGCTAAATGCACTGAAGAGGCTTTATCAAAGCTAATTTTATGATCATAAGCTGGATAAGTAATCCGTTCGGATTTAGATTTATATTGGGTGCGTAAATGATCGGCTTTTTGGATTTTGAAAGTCCACGGCGCTTTGCCACACAAGATAAATTTTTCCAAGGCAGTATAGATTAAACCCAATAGTCTGCCATGTTGAAAGGCTGGACGGATATTACGCACGGCGTGTAAATCTTGATAGAGCCAACTATTTTTAAATAGCTCAGGATAACTAGTTGCAACTGGTTGATTTTGTTTAATTGCGCTCAGAATTGCACTCGCGCCAAGCATTCCTGATTTTATTGCATTATGTACGCCCTTAACTTTGGGTACATTAATGAATCCGGCACTATCACCAATTAAAATCCCACCCGGGAAACACAGTTTGGGTAATGCTTGTAAGCCGCCTTCAACCACTGTGCGTGCACCGTATTCAAGCCGCTCACCATCTTTGAGTAGGCGTTTAATATTCGGGTGTAGCTTAAAGCGTTGAAACTCCTCATACGGGCTCAAATAAGGGTTTTGGTAATCCAGCGCGGTGACTAAGCCAACTGACACGAGTCCACCCGCCAAGTGATAGACAAAACCACCACCATAGGTTTGTGCATCTAATGGATAACCAATGGTATGCGTGACGTTACCTAAACGATGTTTTTTGGGGTCAACGCGCCAAATTTCTTTGATGCCTAAACCATAGGTTTGCGCTTGCGAATCTGCATTAAGCTTAAAATATTCGATTAATTGCTTACTCACTGAGCCACGACAGCCCTCGGCAAGAATAGTTTGCTTGGCACGAATTTCAATTCCTGGTTGGTAATTAGCACTTGGCGTACCATCACGCTCTAAGCCCATATCACCAGTTAGAATTCCTTTTAGTATTCCATCTTCGATCAGTGCCGATTTAGCTGCAAAACCTGGATAAATTTCCACCCCGAGACTTTCGGCATATTCGGCTAATTTGCGGCAGAGTTGGCTCAGGCTAATAATATAATTACCATAATTACTCCAATCGCTGGGTAAGGGTAATTTATACTGCTTGGATTTAGTCAAGTAAACTATTTTATCTTTTTTAACTTCAGTTGTAACTGGGAAGCCAAGTTCGCGCCAATTGGGAATTAATTCATCCAGCCCGCGCGGATTCATCACACAACCCGATACGATGTGTGAACCAACTTCGCTACCTTTATCAAGTAAGCAAATACTGAGCTCTTGTGCGTTAAGTGTGGCGAGCTGTTTGAGATGGATTGCCGCAGCTAGTCCTGCAGGACCTGCCCCGACAATTACAACATCATATTCCATTACATCGCGTTGAATAGTCATAATTTTTTAACCTGCAACACTTGAGACCGCTTTAGCTTCAATTTGGCGATCAGATTTTTGTTCAATAAAACTCATTAAGTAATTACATAGTTCTTTACATTTTTCACCCGTAATTCCAGAAATTACAAAAATTTTATCAAAATTAGTCTGGGTTTCATATTGTTTAAAGCGCGCAATGAAATCATCAATTACCGCCTCACGTTCATCGGGGGCTAATAAATCAATTTTATTAATTACCAAATAACGTGGTTTACCGTAGAGTTCCTCAGAATATTTTTCTAATTCTTGGGTAATTGCAACGGCTTCAGCCACAATGTCGTTTTCTTCATTGAGTGGTAAAATATCCACGATATGCAATAATACTTTGGTACGTTGGAGATGTTTCAAAAATTTATAGCCTAAGCCTAAACCTTCAGCAGCACCTTCAATAATTCCCGGAATATCGGCAATGACAAAACTGCGCTCGGCATCCACACGAACCACACCCAGATTTGGATGGAGGGTGGTAAATGGATAATCGGCAACCTTAGGTTTTGCCGCAGATACCGCACGAATAAAGGTAGATTTACCTGCATTCGGTAGTCCAAGTAAGCCGACATCGGCAAGAACTTTTAATTCTAGGCGAATATTTAAGCGTTCACCTGGTTCACCTTTGGTAGTTTGCCGAGGTGCGCGATTGGTTGATGATTTAAAATGAATATTACCGAGGCCTTTTTTGCCGCCTTGCGCAATAGTTATTTCTTGTCCCACTTTTTCCAAATCCGCCATAACTAGCCCAGTGTCTTCATCAATAATCGTGGTACCAACTGGTACGCGTAAATA
>DPRZ01000052.1 GCA_003538525.1 Neisseriales bacterium | reverse complement strand
GCCAATCAACGCTTAGCTTATCAAACTTTGCTGGCTTATCTGGATGAGTTAGCTCAAATTGACTGCATGATTAAAGGGGTTAAGCCTGGTGCGGCGTTAATTAAACTGGAACACTTAATTGTTAACTTTTCTCGAGGAGTCTAATTTTGCTCAATAAATTATTTTCATTTAATCATAGTAAACAGCCACTAAATATATCTAAAGAATGTATTGGTGGTTTAATTAATTTTATGGCAATTGCATATATTATTGTTGTAAATCCGTTAATCCTACATGCCAATGGAGCTGGTTTTCCAATCGCACCAGCCATTACATCAACGGTGCTAATTATTGTGGTTATGACGATTGCAGCGAGTTTTATTATAAAACTACCTTTTGTTTTAGCCCCAGGAATGGGGATTAATGCCATCATTGCTTACACCTTGGTATTACATGATAAATTACCAATTCCAACCGTGCTGGGGGTGATTTTATTTTCCAGTTTATTACTCTTCATTTTTTCGGTAACTCGAATTCGTCAATTGATTATTCATGCGATTCCAGATTTTTTACAAATCGGCTTAAGTGCGGGGATTGGATTTTTCCTCTTTTTAATTGGTGCTAAAAATGTTGGGCTTATCATTAGCAATCCGAATACAATTATTGGCATTGGACACATGAATTTGCCAATTGTACTATGTTTAATGGGGTTTATTGTTGCTAGCGTATTATTTATAAAACGCAAAACCTATGCGTTTTTAGTTCCTATTATCGTGATTTCATTAATTTATGCGGTTTTATATCCTGCAACTATTCCACAGCGCTTGGTGCAACTACCTGATTTTAGTTTGTTTATGCAAATTGATTTCTTGGCAGCATTAAAATTGAGTGTACTGCCAGCAATTTTATCTTTGTTTATTGTGAATTTTTTTGATGCTACCTCGACTACGATGGGTCTGTTGTCACAATTGCATTTTGATTCACAACATGAAAAAGGTGTTTACTTAAAACGTGCATTGGTTACTGATAGTATTGGCGGTATTTTAGCAAGTTTCTTTGGCGTGTCACCAAGTGTTATTTTTGTTGAAAGCTCAGCTGCGATTCAAAATGGTGCTAAAACCGGATTAGCCTCGCTGGTAACTGCGTTGTTGTGTATTCCATTTATGTTTCTATCGCCGTTAATTGCGATGATTCCAAGCGCAGCAACTTCGCCAGTTTTAATGCTTGTTGGCTTGATTATGCTGAGCCAGATTCGCCGTGTTAAGGTGAATAATTTTGAAGACATCGTGGCAGTTGCCTTAACCGTGGTGATGATGCCACTATGTTCTTCCATAACTGCAGGTGCAATTTTTGGAATTGTCTCCTACACGATATTTAAGTTGTTATTAGGTAAGACTAAAGAAATTTCGCCAACATTGATTGTTATCGCAATGGTGTGTTGCGGTTGGTTTTGGTTAAATTAAGGAGTAGTTATGCGACAAGATCCACGGAAAATGAAACCAAATTCAGGTGAAAAAAGAAATATTATTAATGAAGAGGTGCATATGAGAAATAGTCTAGGAAGTCAAACTGGTCAAATTAAGCTAATTTTAGCAATTTTGGTGGTAATCGCTGCCGCACTGGCGTATTGGTTTTGGAGTCAAAAATCTGCGGCAGTTGATACTAATCCATTAGTGACTATTGTTGCCGTAACTCCGAATTATTCGTCAATTAAAATTCCATCACAAAGCTGCAAGACAGTTACTACGAGCACATCAATAAAAAATCCTAATTCTGGTTTTTTTAGTAGTATGTTTGACAGCAAAAATCACCCAAAATATATTAAACAATCGAGTAGTAAACAAGTCTGCCAAGAGATTTATATTGAAAGTCAGGTCGTGAATAATTACACAATTAGTTATCGCTTTAAACGTTATGTTGAGTCAATGGTAGTACAAACTCCGCCACAACTCAATCAAATGATGTTATTGACGGATTTACAAAAATATCAACAAATTGGTGAATCTGCTGGAGTTGTGCATCAGAAGTTGAATTAAGTTACAAAATGAGTACGAAGGAAAGTTGTTTTATGAACTTATATAATGTAGTAGTGCAAATTTAGTCTCTGTTTTAATTGCAGGGAATAAAATAAAGGTGGTTTTTACCACCTTTATTTGTAATTTACTTTGAGCTGGTTGGTTTATTCGGATGGATAGCCGCTTTGGGTGGGGTGACCTTACATTTAACCATCCCTGCATTTTGATAATAACAAATCATGTAACTACCATCATCGGTATAGAATTTTACTTTATCTAATACCGCATCTTTTGCATCTGCAGAATAATTTTGAGTGATTTCTGCTCCACCGCCAGGTACGCGAGAATTATTTCTACCACCAGTTACCTCATCGCGTACAACTACAGTAACATTATTACAGTAGGCAACTAAATTATCTTGTGTAGTTTGTGGAGTAATTTGAATTTTATTACACGTATAGTCGGACTTACTAAAATTTACGGTATCCATAGCAAATGCTGCTGTGCTACTCAGTGCCGCAAATAAGAGTGTAATTGAAATTTTTTTCATGATTTAGCCTTGATAAAATTAATAAGTATAAAAGACGCCAAGTTCTGAAGTCCAAGCATTACTGCCGTTAGGGTTTTGTTCAGGAAGCCATTGATTAGCATAAACAGCAAATACAAACAGTCCTTTAACTTGAGGAATTGAGTAATTTAAAAGCATATCCATCTCTTGAGTACCGTTCCATTGTTGATTGCCACTGTTTACGTAAATATAAGCTGGTTGGAGTGATAAGTTATTGCTAAAGAAGTTAAATTGAGTTCCAGCTTTATATTGCCAGCCTGTGAATCCACTAGTTGCCATATTGGTTGACCAACCCTCAGAGTATAACGGATCTAAATTTAATGCTGAGGTATAAGGTGTTACGATAGAACCACCGCCATAAGCCGAACTTGGTCCCCAAGTAGTGTTAGCGCTTAAGTTTAACACAAACCAATCATAGGTTAAACCTCCTTTTAGACCCGCAAAGTAACTTTGAATGGCTTGACCTGTTAATTGGGATACCGCACTTGAATTTTGAAAGAGTTGTTGATCGGTACCAAATTGTCCAGCGACATTCAAACTGAGGCTTTTATTGATTGGAATATTTAAACTATTGTCTGCATAAAATAAGCTACCATAATTATCGAATTGATAACCCCAGAGACGTAAATTATAATTATTATCCCAAGTGCTATAGTTAGCACCTAACGATGCGGTGCCATTGGATTGTATACTATTGGCAACAGTTCCTCCATTGGCAGTATTAAAGCTAGTAATAGTCGGTGCGCCAGTGAAGCCCATTTGAGCACCATATTGGGCGGCATTAAAGGCTAGGCCTGTTAATAACCAACCACTACCAGCATATAAGTTAACTAGTGCACCTTGATAGGTGTTACCCATGGTTAATTGATTATTAAAGTAAGTGCCACCGAGCCATGGGCTATTATCAATTGCAATATAACCAATATCCGCATTTAAAATATTGCTGTATTGATATTCAAGAAACGCTTCAGAAATACCAATTTGGCTATAGCTGGGAGTATAAATTGAGAAATTAGGATCAGAATGTTGGGTAGCATCACCGTTCATTTGATTAGCAAATAATGGGTTCATTGCCGTTACCAAGCCTCCTATGGAGAAACCACCAATTTGACCAGTTTGTCCAAAAATATTGGCACCATATGAGTATGGTGTTATATCATTGTTATTTGGCCACTGGGTGGTTGTGGTTTTTTCAGAACTGTTACCTAAATTACCCGTCATACCAGCATAAACGTTATAAGTTCCCTCGTTTAGGAGTGTTTTCCAAAAGCCATGGATTGCATTTTGGCTTTCACCTGTTTGCACCGCTTGGAGTGTGCCACCGCCTGATGGTATTCCGGTATATGGATTTTGAATATAAGCAGTCCGGTTAATAAATTCCGCATTACTGTTTAGTACAGGGTCAGCAACTACAGCCGGTGGCGTAGATTCTGCGGTTTTGCTTACGCTTAAGATCGCAGATTCCGCATTATCAGCATAGGCAAAATGTGCTGATGTTGCAACTAAAAGAGTATAAAGTAATTTTTTCATATCTAGTTATCCATTTAAATTAAGAGGGCTAAAAAGTAAATTATGGGACCGCGCTTGAATAATAGCATTTGTCAGGCATCCGTAATAAAGACCAAATAAGCAACAACGTAAAATATAATTAATGATAAATGTTTAAAAGCTGTTTTATAGGGCTATTATAGCATTGAAATTGCACAAATTTAAAGATTTACCGATGAATTTATACGGTTATGCTAAAAAAAGATGCAATCTGTTGTTATTTGTAGTCTGTTTACAACATTTAACGGTTGACAAGTGTGGTTAGCTATTTTTGCATCTGTTTATGTTATTAAGTAGTAATCCACCATTATTTAAAATTTAAGACAGTCAACAAAAATGTTGACAGTGCTTTACCTAATTGAAAATGGGGTGTATTATAAGCTAAGCATATTCGATGAGAGTT
>DPRZ01000003.1 GCA_003538525.1 Neisseriales bacterium | reverse complement strand
CTAAAAGCCAATCAATTAGCCATTGCACAAGGATTAGGTAATGGCTATAAGACTTTGATTAATACGGGGGTCAATGGTGGTCAGGAAGTTTATCATTTACATGTGCATGTCTTTGGCAATAAATAACTTTACAACAAAGCCCATCTTTAGCGCACCAATCAAGATGATGCGCTAGCAAACGAATTAGTGCATATAGCTATTTAATGCACTTTCATAACTGCCACTCTCAGGTGTTGATACTGTATTTGGATTATTAGCTGGGCTAATGTTTGAATTATTTGAGTTATTCATCGCACCACTAATTGGCACGCCCATCATCATCGGTGTCATGGCCATACTTGAATAATAACTCGGATAATACACGGCTTGAGGTTGCTGCTCGATTACAACGGTATTAGAGTTAGCAGGCACTACCACTTGATTAGCTCCAGTCGAATTATGATTAATCTCCGTACTATTTAAATTATAACTTTTACCAGTCTGATTATTCGTAACAACTCCAGTTTGATGTGAATACGTGTGTGCAGGTGTATAATGCTTCTGTTCTTGACCTTTATACGTATAAGAATGATTATTTTGATTATTCGTTAGTGTTTCAGTTTGCGTCTTATGGCGCGAATTATTACCATATGCGGTACTAGTGCTGCCTTGTTCAGTATAAGATTTATTATTATTTTGATCGGTTAGCGTCGTAGTGTTAGACTTTGTACCATTTCCATTGTATGTTGTAGTTTTATCAACATCATAGGTTTGCCCATTTTTTTGAAACGTCGTATCCTGCGTATGGCTATGACTATGACGATTCCAATCATCTTGATCGGGAACTGAAAAACGCTCTGCTAGTGCATTTAACGATATTGACATTAAAATTAAACTTAAAATTTTCATAATCACCTCATAACAAAATCATGAGCTAGCTTAGCTCTTTTAAACATTAAGCCACTAATTTTAACATGGCTATATAAGATATTTCAATTTAAACCTCGTCAGTTCATACCAAATTGGCACTCAATAAAACCTCCGCTAATTTTACTCTAAACCGCTTCAAAGCTGCCTATTTTAAAAACATAAGAAGGCATTTATCTTAACAGCACCGACACCAAAACAGCAAGCAAAACCCAAAACACTAAATTGAATTACGACTCGAATTAATGCTTGCTGCCAAAGATTTTTTAATAATTTTTTCACATAAAGCATAATCAGGATCAGTATGCTCTAAACTACGCAACCTATTCATGGCAAATTGCTGAATAACCAGCAAAGGTAAAACTATTTCTTCGCGCGCTTGAATCGACTTCCACTTAACTGGATTATTTGCAATTAATTTATCATGCCGTGAAATTAACAACAATAGCTGCTGAGCTAATTGAGCCTCGGCATAAATTTTCTGCCAAAACCCACCAAATTTAACATCGCTTTGCAAATGACGAGTAATGGCAAAATTGGTATTCGCTAAACTCTGCATGGAATTATCTAATAAACCTTTAAATAGCAACGAGCTCTGATATAAATCGCTAAATTTGGCCACATTAGCATGATCTTCACGGATCATTTTGCTTAATGCTGTACCCAATCCATAGTAGCCCAGTATATTTTGCTTCATTTGCATCCATGCACCACCAAAAGGAATCGCACGTAAATCCTCCAACTTTAATTGTCCAGCCTGACTGCGTTTTGCAGGACGAGAACCAATATTAGCTTCAGATAAATATTTTAATGGTGTTATTTCTTCTAGATATGGAACAAACAATGGATCATAGCGTAATTCACTATAGGCTTCAAATGACAACTCCGCCAACTGGCTAATTAACTTCTCACCCTCAAGGTCAATCACACGAGTTCTTTCGGTCAATAAGCGTCCACTTATTCCAGCACTTAGTAAATGTTCAATATTAAATCCAGCCGAGTCAATTGTTCCAAAGCTAGCTGGAATACTTTGCCCTTGCACGGTTAATTGAATTTGATTATCCTCAATCTCTTGTGCCAAACTTTGATAAAAGGCATAAGTTTCGCCGCCTCCACGCGATGGAGGACCACCACGCCCATCAAAAAACACTACCGCAATATCATATTTAGCCGCCAACTTACTCAAGCGCTTTTTAGCTTGAAAGATTGCCCAATTCGCCATTAAATAGCCACCATCTTTGGTTCCATCGGAAAAGCCCAGCATAATTGTCTGTTGCCGCTGCCACACTTTAAGATTTTTCTGGTAAATGGGTAAATTATATAAGGTTTCCATAATTTGATCCGCATTAGCTAAATCTTCAATAGTTTCAAATAATGGCACAATTTCAAGTCGTAATGCTGGCTGATTAGCTAAATCATTGTTGACAATTTGTGCCAACCAAAGCACCTCTAAAATACTGGCAACCGAATCGGTATTACTAATCACATAGCGTTCAATTGACTCAAGACCATTTTTAGCCTGAATAGTTTGAACCGCTTGCAAGGTTGCAATTACTTCAATGGTTAAAGCTGTATAATTTCCATTTGATAAACCTTGATTGTCAATTGAAGCACTCAAAAGTTTTATCTTCTCATCTTCAGCTAACTTTAAGTAATCTGGACAAAGTGATGTCGAACGCAAAATATCTGCAACAACTTGGCGATGAATTGAGCTATTTTGACGAATATCAATTTTAGCAAAATAAAAATGAAATAAATTAATTTTCTTAATCAAATCTTGGACTAAATTAACAAATAAACCATGATATTGATTGCTCAACTTCTTACTAACTTGCTGTAAATCAGTAATTAATTGACTGGAGCTTAAATAACTATCGTGCCTAATTTTCAAGGCTATTGCGGTTAATAATTCACTAATCCCAGCAAAAGTTAAACGTCGTCGCAAGCTTTGCAAGTCTTGATAATAACAGCGCAATAGTGAGCTGCGTAATTTATCCGCGACTTCCAAGGTTACCTCTGCCGTGACAAATGGATTGCCATCACGATCGCCACCTGGCCAAAAACCCAGTTCAATACACGTGGTTTGACAAGGCAATTTATGTTGAATTTGTGGAATAACTTGATAGAAAACATTTTCCAAAAACCAAATTATGCTGTGTGCTTCATCAACAGGAGTAGG
>DPRZ01000119.1 GCA_003538525.1 Neisseriales bacterium | reverse complement strand
AGCGCCGTATGCTATAATAGCTGATTAAATTAATCATGGAATAACTCAATGAATTACCCAACTCCTGACTTTGAGAAAAAGATCATTTTACCCCACGAAATACCCACCAAATTAGCGCAATTAAAAGCTCATACACCGCTAGTTTTTACTAATGGTTGCTTTGATATTTTACACCGTGGGCATGTCACTTATTTGGCTCAAGCGCGCGCTTTGGGTGCTAGCATGATCGTTGCATTAAACAGTGATGCCTCGGTAAAACGCCAAGGCAAAGGCGATGATCGTCCGATTAACTCCCAAGAGAATCGTTTAGCGGTAATGGCGAGCTTAGAATCGGTGAATTTTGTAACCTATTTCGATGAAGACACACCCTTAAATTTAATTTTACAAATCATGCCAAATATTTTGGTTAAAGGCGGTGATTGGAGTATAGACAAAATTGTGGGTAGCAACGAAATAATTGCCAATGGTGGCACGGTTCATTCCATTCCATTTTTATTTGCAACCTCAACCACTAAATTAGTTACCAAGATTCGCAACAATGGAAATTAAACTCTTACAACTGCTCAGCCAGCATAACGCGCTTTCAATTGGTCAACTCAGCCAAGCTTTAGAACTAAATACCTTGCAGACTTTGGCAATAATTGCACGGATTAATAAACTTAAAGCTGGCTCGGTAATTAGCCACGGCAGTAACTACACACTCAGTTATCCGTTAAATTGGCTCAATCAAAACAAAATTGAAGAGCTACTGCAAGCGCAAAAACTGGATTATCAGGTGCATTTGCTCAGTCAAACTGACTCAACCAACAGTTATGCGCTCAAACATATTAACCAATTAGCCAATAAAACGATTGTTAGTTGCGATTGGCAATATGCTGGACGCGGACGCTTTGGACGCCATTGGCTCAGCAGCATTGCACATGATTTAACCGCCTCGATTATTTATGATTTTCCAGCGGATTTTAATTTACAACTTTTGCCTTTACTCTGTGCGGTAGCCGTAAATCGGCTCCTGAAAAACTATCGCATTAGCAATCAAATTAAATGGCCAAATGACATTTACCAAGCTAATAGCAAATTAAAAATTAGTGGGATTTTAGTTGAAAATATTTTCCGCGATCAAATCAATCATAGCGTCATTGGGATTGGGATTGACAATCTTGCCAATTGGGAACGCAATCAACTGTTAGTAGATTTGGTTGCCAGCCTTGATCACTTGATTAACGAATTTAAATTATTCGGTTTTGCCCTACTTCGGCGCGAATGGTTAGACAATTGTTTACACCTTAAACATAACGTTAAAATTCTGCAACATGGCGCAATAATTGCACGTGGCATCCATAGCGACATTGGTGAACACGGTGAATTAATTGTTCAAACTGCGACAGGCATTCAAAACTTCTCCAGCTCCGCAATAAGTTTACGCTTAGATTAAATTAACTTCGGCTTAATTAAATTGGAATTAATATGAATGATATTTTAATCACCTATCACAATCGCCTAAATGAGCAAAAAAAGCTTTTTCTCAATAAGTTAACTCAATTACTCAGCGAACAAGGCTTCAATATCATTACCAGCTCATCGCTCAATGATAGTATTTCCACCTTAAAGCACAACGCACGCATCGTTAGTTATATCGTTGACTGGGAATCAAATAATCTCTCCGAATTAGAAGAGCTCGCAGGAATTAACCCTGATTTGCCAATTTTTCTAATTAACACCAATCATAATGAATTAGACTTAGAATTATCCAATTTTAAATTAAATCTAGATTTTTTACAATACGATCAGCACTTAATTAGCGATGATACCAAACGCATTGCCAGCGCAATTACCAGCTATTTGAATGTAATTACGCCGCCCTTTACCAAAGAGTTAATGCGCTACGTTAATTCCAATAAATATACTTTTTGTACCCCTGGACATATGGGTGGCACGGCATTTACACGCTCTCCCGTGGGGGCATATTTCCATGATTTTTTTGGTGCCAATACCTTTAAAGCCGATATTTCAATTTCGGTACCAGAACTAGGTAGCTTATTAGATCACACGGGTTTACATAAAGAAGCCGAAGAATTTATCGCTGAAACCTTTAATTCAGATCATTCATACATTGTGACCAATGGAACCTCAACCGCCAATAAAATGGTTGGTTTATACTCGGCTGGTGAGGGCGACACGATTTTAGTTGATCGTAACTGCCATAAATCAATTTGCCATTTCATGATGATGACCGACGTAGTGCCAATTTACCTCCGCCCAACCCGCAATGCTTACGGAATTTTGGGTGGAATTCCGCAAAGTGAATTTACCTCGGCATCCATTCAAGCTAAAATCGATGCATCTAGTATTTATGCCGAATGGCCTAGCTATGCCGTTATCACCAATTCAACTTATGATGGATTACTTTATAACACCGAATATATTAAACGCACGCTGAAAGTCAATAAACTTCATTTTGACAGCGCATGGGTTCCTTACACCAATTTTCACCCAATTTACAAAGGTAAATATGGGATGTGTAACAGTGCGCTTGGCGAACAAATTATCTTTGAGACCCATTCCACCCATAAATTACTCGCGGCATTTTCACAAGCGTCGATGATCCATATCAAAGGTAAAATTGATAAAGACGTAATGGATGAATGTTATATGATGCATACATCAACCAGCCCACTCTATCAAATTACCGCGAGTTGTGAAATTGCGGCCGCCATGATGCGTGGTGAACGTGGTTATCATCTGATCAATCGAGCCGTCAAACGTGGCACTAATTTTCGTAAAGAAATAAAAAAACTCCGCGCAACTGCTCACGATTGGTACTTTGATGTTTGGCAGCCCGATGAAATTGAGGAAACCGAGTGTTGGGAATTAAAACCTAATGAGAGTTGGCATGGGTTTAAAAATCAAGATGCCAATCACATTTATTTAGACCCGATGAAAGTAACTTTACTCACCCCAGGCATCGAGAATAATCAATTAGTCGAATTTGGCATTCCTGCCGAAATAGTCAGCATGTTTCTTGATTTACACGGCGTGATTGTTGAAAAAAC
>DPRZ01000216.1 GCA_003538525.1 Neisseriales bacterium | reverse complement strand
TTACAGCCAACATCACCAAAATCAGCGGCATCGGGTAATTCACCAATTCCAAATGAATCTAAAACCATTACAATTACACGTTTTTGCATAACATACTCTCCAGAAGTTATTTAATGTTTTGTGACGTAATTAACCAAAGTAAATCGGCGAATTACGTCTATTTAATTGATGCGATTAATAAACCGTTTTATCTAAAATACTTTCACGTCCGCTTAATACATTAAGCACATCGCCTAATAGGCTTGATGCACCAAAACGGAAAGTATTTGAATTAATCCATTCGGCACCCATAATTCGTGCGGTTAAATCTAAGTAATCTTTAGCTTCAGAAACTAAACGTACGCCACCAGCGGCTTTGAATGCACATTTACCGCCTGCTTTTTTAATTGAATTTAGCATAACTTCGGTTGCTTCTAAAGTAGCGTTAATTGCTACTTTTCCAGTTGAAGTTTTAATAAAATCAGCGCCCGCATCGATAGCAATTTCACTAGCGAGTTCAATTAATTTTGGATCTTGTAAAACACCACTTTCAATAATTACTTTAAGCGTTTTAGTGCCACAAATTTGTTTAGCGCGTTTAACTATTTCAGCTCCAATTTGTGTATCACCAGCCATTAATGCGCGATAAGGAAATACGATATCTACTTCATCTGCACCTAAATCAATAGCTTCTTGGGTTTCACGTAATGCTAATTCAATGTCGGTTCCACCATGTGGGAAATTAGTAACTGTTGCGATTTTTACATTTAGACCATTGTCTGCAAAATATTGTTTGGCGGCAGGAATAAATTGGCGAAAAATACAAATTGCTGGAACTGAACCAAATTCAGTCTTAGCTTTTTTGCATAATTCAATAACAATTTCATTGGTATCGTTATCGTTGAGTGTAGTTAAATCGATTAAACCTAAAGTTTGTTGAGCGACTGCTTTTAATGACATTATATACTCCAAATAAAAAATTATTAACGAATTATTGTATCATAAATTAGCTAGGTTTCGTGAAAGCCTTTGCTAGATTATGGGTATTATTTTTCAAATGCGATATTATTTATTTGCTCTGATTAAGTTGTCAGCTGTGTAAGTAAATGTAGCGCTAGTCATAGAATCGCGTATTACTCTTTGATTGCAATCATGCGTAAACGCACATAATCAGCAAACCATTGCTGGTTACGCAATAATTTAGCTTGCCCGTAGTGTTCAATCTTAGCTAAAAATTGCTCATGAGAGCTTGGTTTTAATTTATCTAATACTGAATTCCTAAACATTTTAATCCAATTACGCAAACCATCTTCTCCGTCGAGAAGAGTAGGTCGCTCAAATAAAACTGCAAATTTTACACTCAAGCCATTGCGTTCTAAAATTGAGCTATATTCGCTAATGCAGGGAAAGTAATTGTAAATAGCTAATTCTGATAAATTAAAATCATTAGCCGCCAGTTCAAGCGCTTGAATTATTGCCGCTACATTGCCTTTGCCACCCATTTCAAAGACAAATCTGCCACCTGGTTTTAAACTCTGCGCGACATTTTTAATTACGGCTTCGGCATTAATCATCCAATGTAACGCTGCATTTGAAAATACCGCATCAAAGCGTTCTTCAAATGTAAAAGATAATTCGGCATTGTGTTGTTTGAATTCTAGTTCAGGGAATTTAGCTTGAGCTTTGCTGATCATGTCTGCTGCAAAATCTATCCCGCTAACTTTTGCACCACTAGTCGCAATTTTAGCGGTCAGTTCTCCAGCTCCACAACCAAGATCAAGAATCAGCTCGCCTGCTTGTGGCGCTAATAATTCAACCACGCTTTCGCCATAATTAGTCACGAAATTATGTTTACGGGTATAAAAATCTGCATCCCACGTGTTGCTTGCCATATTGTTATACTCCTTGCTTCTAAAACTAACCTCTAAAGGTTATTATTTACAAATTTACAACGTTTAAAAATTAAAATCTTGATATTCTTGATATAAGCTCCAAGTTCAAATTTAGCTAGCATTGCTTGATTTTTAGAGCATTATGTTTAAGTTTTTGATGGCTTAACCGATTGATAGTATATTTTATCGCTCATTTAGATGATTTATGCGCCTTAGCTCTTTTAAGTACATCCGCGAGGTATTTTCCTGTATAGCCCTTATTCAATTTAACGATTTGTTCAGGTGTGCCAGTTGCAATAATTTTACCACCACCCTCACCACCTTCAGGTCCGAGATCAATTACCCAATCGGCAGTTTTAATTACATCTAAATTGTGCTCAATTACCACCACTGTATTGCCATGGTCAGCAAATTTATGTAATACTTTTAGCAACAAATCAATATCATGAAAGTGTAAGCCAGTGGTTGGTTCATCTAAAATATACATGGTGCGCCCAGTATCGCGTTTAGATAATTCTAAGGCTAATTTAACCCGCTGCGCCTCTCCACCCGAGAGTGTAGTTGCAGATTGTCCAAGGCGAATATAACCTAAACCTACATCCATTAGGGTTTGTAGTTTACGCGCAATACTCGGAATTGAACTAAAGAATGTTAAGGCGTCTTCGGCGGTCATCGCCAAGACTTCATGGATATTTTTACCTTTGTAAAGCACTTCTAAGGTTTCGCGATTATAACGTTTGCCTTTACATATATCACATAAAACATAAATATCAGGTAAGAAATGCATTTCTACTTTAATTAAACCATCGCCTTGGCAAGTTTCGCAGCGTCCACCTTTGACATTAAATGAGAAGCGCCCAGGTCCGTAACCACGTTCACGCGCTAGATTTACTTGTGTAAATAATTCGCGAATTGGGGTGAATAATCCAGTATAAGTAGCTGGATTAGAGCGTGGCGTACGACCGATTGGACTTTGATCAACATTGATGACCTTATCAAAAAAATCTAAGCCGTTTATTTGTTTGAATGTTTCAGGGTTTTCATTGCTACGATAAATATGCTGCGCTAGGGCGCGGTAAAGTGTATCATTAATTAGAGTTGATTTACCTGAGCCAGAAACACCAGTTACACAGACAAAATTACCTACGGGAATGGCTAAATCAACTTTTTTTAAATTATTACCGCTTGCTTCAGTTAAACTTAAAAAACCTTTATCTTGTGTGCGGCGTTGTTGTGGAATCGCAATTTGTTTTTTGCCAGAGAGATATTCACCAGTAATTGATCCAACACACGTTTTAATTTCATGTGGTGT
>DPRZ01000271.1 GCA_003538525.1 Neisseriales bacterium | reverse complement strand
AACCAACAACTTAAACCGCTTTATTTAAAGTTAGCACAATCTAGAATTATAAATACCGACAAGGAGCAGATATGCCAATCTTAATTGTTGCGCTAGGTGTAATTATCTTATTATTTCTGATTATGAAAGTTGAACTTAATACTTTCGTGGCGCTAATTTGTGTCTCTTTTGTGGTTGCTTTAATGCTCGGCATGGATTTAAATAGCATTGTTAAAACTATTGAAAGTGGAATCGGCGGACAATTAGGGCATTTAGCGCTGGTTTTTGGTTTTGGCGCTATGTTGGGCAAATTAGTTGCCGATGCTGGTGGCGCATATCAAATCGCGACGAGCTTGATTAATAAATTTGGGCGCACGCATATTCAAATTGCGGTTGTCATTGCATCCTTTATTATTGGGATTGCCTTATTTTTTGAAGTCGGTTTAGTTTTATTAATTCCTATCGTTTTTGCAATTGCCAGTGAACTAGGCATTTCGGTGCTCTATTTAGGCTTACCAATGGTAGCAGCGCTTTCAACCACCCATGGGTTTTTACCACCCCATCCCGCACCAAGTGCAATTGCAACCGCCTATGGCGCTTCAATTGGTCAAGTTTTGCTATTTGGATTTATTTTAGCGGTACCTACAATGTTAATTGCAGGTCCATTATTTAGTCGCTTGGCAATGAAATTTATGCCGCAATTATTTAGTCGCAAAATTACGCCACCGCTATTTGAAAATAGTGCGAATTATTCACTGGATAATTTACCGAGCTTTGCGCTAAGTGCGCTTACTTCCTTATTTCCCGTGATTCTCATGCTCATTGCCACATTAGGCTCTTTGCTCCTTCCCGTGGATACACCGCTGAAAAAAGTCATTGAATTTATTGGCGCACCTGGCATGGCAATGTTGCTATCTTTACTTTTTGCCATCTATAGCATGGGATATGCACGCAAAATCCCTATGAAACAGGTGATGAATTCTCTCGAGCAAGCCATTCGCCAAATTGGCATGATGTTGTTAATTATTGGTGGCGGTGGTGCATTTAAGCAAGTTTTAGTGGATGGTGGAGTGGGGGCGTATGTTGCCACACTTTTTCAACACAGCAGTTTATCGCCGCTAGTTTTAGCGTGGCTAATTGCCGCAATTTTACGCATTTGCTTGGGGTCGGCAACCGTGGCGGCATTAACTACGGCGGGTTTGGTTAGTCCATTGATGATAGCCAGTGCGGTTAATCCAGCCTTGATGGTTCTAGCCACTGGAGCAGGGAGCTTAATTGCCTCTCATGTTAATGATGCTGGATTTTGGATGTTTAAAGAATATTTTAATTTAAGCATTAAAGAAACTTTTGCCACTTGGACGCTGCTTGAGACGATTATCTCAATTTCAGGGTTGGGACTGGTTCTATTATTGCATTTAGCAATTCGCTAACGTTATTTTTTAGTGGAGAAATTTATGACTACAACTGCACATCGTGTGGTTATTATTGGTGGTGGCTTTGCGGGTTTATCCGCGGCAATTGCCTTAAAAGATGCCAATGTAAATGTTACATTATTGGATAAACGTAATTTTCATTTATTTCAACCATTGCTTTATCAAATTGCAACGGGGAGTTTGTCCGAGTCGGAAATTGCTTCACCCCTGCGTTCGGTGTTAGCACGGCATAAAAATGTTACGGTGTATAAAACCGAAGTACGCCAAATTGATTTGCAACAGCAACTTATTTTAACCGATACTTTGCAATTGGAATATGATAGCCTGATTGTGGCAACTGGCGTTACGCATAATTATTATGGTAATTATCAATGGGCTGAGCATGCACCAGGTTTAAAATCGGTGGAAGATGCACTCGAAATTCGTCAGCGAATATTTATGGCCTTTGAACGCGCCGAAAAAGAAGCTGATTTAGAACGCCGTAAAGCGCAAATGCGTTTTGTAATTATTGGCAGTGGACCAACAGGAGTTGAATTAGCTGGTTCTTTGGGCGAATTGGCACACAACACTTTGAAAAATGATTTTCGGAATATTGATCCTAAGCATGTAGAAATTTTATTGCTCGAAGGTTTTGAACGTATTTTACCGAGTTATTCGCCAAAATTATCCAAAATTGCGACAGGTAACTTGACTAAATTAGGTGTTAAGGTGCTGACAAATACCAAAGTTATTGATATTCAAAAAGATCATGTTGCTATTCTTGCTGATGGTATCGAATCACAGATTGCGACCCGCACCGTGCTATGGGCAGCTGGAATGCAAGCAACTCCGCTAACTCAAAATATTGCGACGCAAGCTGGTGTTGAACTGGATCGTATGGGACGAATTGCGGTAAATCCTGATTTATCCGTGCCTGGATTTGCGAATCTTTATGTGCTTGGCGATATTGCGAGTTGTAAAACTGCGGCAGGCAATTTATTACCAGGGATTGCACCAGTTGCTAAGCAGCAAGGAAGCTATATTGCTGGGGTGATTAAAAATAAATTAATTGGTAAGTTATCATCACCATTCAAATATTTTGATAAGGGTAATATGGCGGTAATTGGACGCAATAAAGCCGTGGCACAAATTTGGAAATTAGAATTTTCGGGTTATTTTGCGTGGATCATGTGGGTATTTGTCCACGTGTGGTTTTTGGTAGGCTATGACAGTAAGTTAGGCATTATGTTACGCTGGGCGTGGAATTATTGGACCGATAAACGTCAAGCACGCTTAATTACACTAGAGAACTCTAAGCGCGATAATAGCGCATTAGCGTATAAAGATAAACCGCGCTAAATTTATTGGTAAAGCCGCTCATGCAGGAGCGGCGCCTGAATCAGGGATAAATGCACTTAACGCGGCGTTTTATCAGTGAAAATAATTTTTACGATGAGGGGTTATTAATTATGGCACGTGGCATTTCGCTATTTTTAGGCATGGATTATTCTTTAGCCGATAATCTCGAGTATATTAAAAATGCACATCAAGCTGGGTTTAGGCAAATTTTTACCTCCTTGCATATTCCCGAGGCAGATTATGCACAAATAATTAGTCAGTTTGAACAGGTCTTAAATTTGGCCAAGCAGCTCGAGATGCGCGTAATTGCTGATATTTCACCGAATGCTTATGGCTATTTAGGAATTGCAGCCAATGATTTAGGCGCATTTAAGCGTTTAGGTTTAAGTGGAATTCGGCTTGATTATGGCTTTAAACCTGAGCAAATTGCCGAATATAGTAATAATAGCGCGGGTTTATTAATTGAATTAAACGCGAGTACCGCAACGGCGGATTTTATTACACAAATCATGGCAGCAGGTGCTAATCCAGCTAATTTAAGCGCTTGCCATAATTACTATCCGCGCAAAAATACTGGAATTGGTGTTGACGCACTCTTGCGTAAAAATGCCTTGTTCAAACACTATAATATTCCAGTTAGTGCCTTTATTGCGTTAACTGATGCCAAACGTGGACCACTTTATGAAGGTTTACCAACCCTTGAATTTACTCGTGAAATGTCACCGCGAATTGCTGGGCAAATTTTACTTCAATTGGGGATTGATAATTTATGCATTGGTGATGCTTGTGCTAGCGAGGAAATATTGGCACAAATAGGGCAATTGGAGACTACCGTTATTGAATTGGAACTAGCTAAATTTAGTTCTAATCCTTGTTATGCAGAATTATTAAATGGAACACATACCAATCGTCCTGATGCGGCTGAAGATGTGGTGCGTAGTCAGGAAAGTCGTTTAATGTTGCTGGAAAATAGTTATGTTTCACGGAAAATAAATCCCGAATGTTGTACTCTACGACCACGCGGAAGTGTTTGTGTGGATAATCTGTATTATTTGCGTTATAGCGGCGAATTACAAATTTGTAAGCGTGATTTACCAGCTGATCAGCGCGTAAATCTAGTTGGTGAATTAACTGCAGATAGTTGTTACTTGCTTGACTATATTGGTGATAATCAACAGTTTAAGTTAATTTTGCGCTAAATTAAATCAGGAACAATAAACTACAAGGGCATACAATTATTTG
>DPRZ01000067.1 GCA_003538525.1 Neisseriales bacterium | reverse complement strand
AAAAAAGATTAATATAAAAGAAACGTATCCGATCAGGAACGCTCCTGAAATTATCTTTTAGTGGTTTTATGAATAATTTAAGATATAGCTTATATGTTAACACCAAAAATTTAATTCAAACCAAGAAAAAGGCGAATATTTACCCACCTCACACCTTAAATCCTCTAGATTGATAATCTAATTTACTCAGCAGCTTATAATCAACTAAACGCTTAATTTGAACTAACGCATACAGCGTTAATAATGCCATAAAAATTACGTAAATAATTACCGAACTAGAAAATAAGACGTTATGGTTACTAATTGGAAAAAGGTGGTGGACAACCTTACCTAACGCAATTGTAATTAGTGGTGCCACCCCACCAAAGAAAATAAATCCCACACGATGACATGACGCGACCCCTAAAGTTCGGCTCACTTCAGGAAATAAGCCATAAAGTAGCCGCGGAACTAAACCCGAAACAAGACTCGCTAAAATAGCTATCGGCAAAATACTCGCTAAACCATATTGCTTATTTATAAATGCCCAACCCCAAAATAACATGCTCGGAACCAAAGCCATTGTTGCTAACCAAGTAATCAACACGACATTATGAAATCTCACCAACTTATTTAAACCAAAGTTTATTAACAAACTCAATAAATTCGCCATGAAAATATAATGACTAATCAAATACAAACTATAATGCAGATGATAATACATACCATAGGGTATAAAAATTAAGAAAATAAAAACAGTTGAACCAGTTAGACCAGAAATTATTATTGCCAGCTTACTTTGTAATGGAAACCTCGTATAAATATGATAATACATTTGAGGACGCTTAACTGGTTGCACAGATTTAAGGCTAAAAATTACCGCCAAACGTATCAAGTATGCAATTAAAGTAAACACCACCCCTATCATAAACGGTATCCGCCACGCAAATTGTTCCATTTCTTGCACTGAAAATAACACATTGGTCAACCGATAAATCGAAACCCCCAGCAATTGCCCTAACTCAATCCCAGCCATAATTCCAAACAAAGCTAGATCAATTTTATGCGCAAGTTTATCATTCAAATAATTGAGTTCCATTTGTATAAATGCGCCACTTGCCAAGCCTTGCATCACACGAATCAATGCAATTGCGAACAGGCCATGCAACCATGCAAAACCACTATCCGATGGAATCAATGCAAAATAAAGATTCGCTAACACCAACATTAAACTAATTAACGAAACGCTCCACGCTAAGTGACAACGCTTCGCCAACAGACTATAAATTTTCATGCCAATAGGATTAACTAAATAACCGACTATAAAAATGGTAAAAATCAAACTAAAGGACAATTCACTCGCATGGTGATCTTGCAGAACATTCTGAATAATAAAAATAGAGAGAAAACCAAAAATAATAAAATCATAGAAGTCTAACATGCTCCCCAATGAAGCAATAAAAATGACTTTGCGCTCATCTCGCGTGAGACCAAGCTGAAACAGCCGCATGATATTTCTAACTATCATCTAATCCACTCAATTCCAGAATGAGTTAAATGGTTATTGCTAAATCTACTCTTAAGCACAATTAAATGACTCTTGGATTAACTTTAGCCAACTCTCGTGGTTTAAATCGCAAACTAACTGCGGCGCATATTGGCGTGTATTTTCACCAATCCCAATTACATTAATTCCACAAGCTTGGGCTGCCGTAATTCCCGAACGGCTATCTTCAAAGCTTAAACACTGACTAGGTGAGAGTTGATGAAATTCAAGTGCATTTAGATATAATTGCGGGTGAGGTTTGCCAAATTCGACACTATCACGGCTAAAAATCTGGCTACAGTGCTCCAAAATCCCGAGTTGTTGCAAACTATGCCGTACCAGCGGTGCGGTTGAATTAGACACTACCGCTTGTGGTAAACCTAAGCTGGCAAAATAATTAAATAACTCCAGTGATTGTTTAATTTGTTGTTGCGGGCTAATGCGAGCGAGTGCATACTCAATCGCCAATTGCTCCCAGCGCGCAAATAGCGCTTGATTATCTAAACTCAGCGCTTGCCCGAGCATTAACTCAAACACCGCCAAATTCTCTAAGCCTGCTGGAATTATCTCAACTGCACTGACAAACCCCAATTCGCGAGTAGCAAAAAATGCCGCCTGCTCATGAATTAATTCACTATCAACCAGCGTTCCATCCAAATCCCAAAATATCGCCTTAATTACAGTTGTCATGTTAAACCTTGTCAATTAGTTATTTGCTTACTCCAACCCAGATTTTAGCATGTTAAAATTACGCCATGACGACTAAACCAAGCCCACAACGCAAAATCATTCATATCGATATGGATTGTTTTTATGCTGCGATTGAAATGCGTGAAAATCCAAGTTTAGCTAATTTACCCGTTGCGGTTGGTGGTAATCCCAATCAACGTGGCGTGCTTTGCACCTGCAATTATGCCGCACGCAAATTTGGCTTACATTCCGCGATGTCCTCGGCGCACGCCATGAAATTATGCCCGTCATTGGTCTTGTTGCCCGTCAACATGACTTTGTACAAACAAGTCTCACAACGCATCCAAGCTATTTTTCGCGAGTACACCGACTTAGTTGAACCGCTGTCTTTAGACGAAGCGTATTTAGATGTCAGCGCATCCCAGCTCGAACACGGGAGTGCTACCCGTATCGCCGAACGAATTCGCCAACAAATTTGGCAGCAAGAACAACTAACCGCATCAGCTGGAGTCTCGGTAAATAAATTTATTGCCAAGGTGGCGAGCGGTTGGCAAAAACCGAATGGATTATGCGTAATTCCACCTGAACGAGTTATGGAATTTGTCAATCAACTGCCGGTAAATAAGATTTTTGGAGTTGGTAAGGTTATGGCGCGTAGATTGGAACAACGTGGCATTCAGACCTGTTGTGATTTACAAGCCTACTCGCAAGCCCAACTCTGTGCTTGGTTTGGCAAATTTGGCACGGCGCTGTATTATCAAGCGCAAGGAATTGATCACCGTCCAGTTAATCCACATCAACAGCGCAAATCATTGAGTGTGGAAACTACCTTTAATCAAGATATTCAACAAACTGAGCAACTCCAGCTGGAACTACAGCGCTTATTTGATGAATTTATGCGTCGCTTAAACCAAACTAATCTTCACGCTGAAATCAAAAGCATTTTTCTCAAGCTCAAATTTAAGGATTTTAAAGCCACCAGCGCCGAAAGCGCCTATCAAGAATTGAGCTACCCACATTTTGCACAATTGCTCCATGTCTGCCAACAGCGCAATTCACAAGCCATTCGCTTATTAGGTATCGGAGTAACCTTTAAATATGCGGACAAAATAGATTCACAACAACTTGAATTATTTTAACTATAGCGTTTAATCCTAAATGTTCGTCAATGTTATAATTACAGCCTGACAAATATTAGTCCATAGTTCTAACTTAGCCGTTTAATTTCAAGGAATACCATGAAAAAAATATTAATTCTCTTAACTAGCACACTTAGCCTTGCTGTCCATGCAGACAATTTAAACCAGACTCAAACAGAATCAATTCAAACTGGCGTAACTCAGGCAATGTATGATTCAGTCCAATGTTGGAATGCAGCCGATCTAAAATGTTTTATGGCAGGATATGTGAAAAGTGATAAAACTTTATTTATTTCTGGCGATAAATTTATTCATGGTTGGCAAAATTCATATGATCATTATCAAAAGAAATATGGCACCAACCGACAAGGCATGGGCAAACTCAATATTAAAATTGATGAAATTCGTGCTTTAGATGAAAATCATGCCTTTCTTTATGGTCGTTGGCAGCTCAAAACTGAAAGCAAAGAGTACTCTGGTGTAACTTCGCTAATTTTTGAAAAACATGCGAATAAATGGCAAATTATCATTGATCATTCAAATTAAGGATAAAGTCTCCGATCATCATTAGGCATGGTAACTTAATATAATAACAACTTTCTAGAAAAGCCACAAAATCAGGTGGTTACTCATGAGAAAATATTGCCTAACTTAATTAACCACGTTAACCTTTAGTGAATAGCGCAACATGAAAACATTTAAAATACAGAAACAATGGATTTTTTTAATGACCAGCATCTTAATAACTAGCGGTTTATTTGCCTGTAACTCAGGTAACTCAGTGCCAGCTAGTCCTCCAACCATCACCAGTTTTGCGATTAATGGAACGCCTGGCATCATAACTAGCTATGGCAGCAATAGCCCAACGACCAATTACAACATTTCAGTTCAATTGCCTGAATCAACCGATGTCACTCAGCTAGTTCCAATATTTACGCTATCGGCAAATACAACAGAGATACTTGCCAATGGTATCCCTACGCAAAATGGTCAATCGCAGCTTAATTTTAAAACACCAGTTATTTATACCGTTAAAGGAGCTTCTCCAGCTGAAGTTAATACCTATACCGTAGCAGTTAATTATGGCATCTTAACCAGCAACATTAGCGAAAGTACTTTTTACTCGATACAAAATGGATTAAGTACGGATGTAGTGGTAGCAGTAACTGGAGCCTCGAATGCAAATGGCAAGATTATGTCCTCACGACAAGCTTATACCATTGGCGATATTGAAATCATGGGTACACCAAGTTTCAAAGAAATTATTCATGGAATTGTTAGTGATCAACCAACACAGCCACCAATTGGAACACCTGTCGCGCTAGTTGCGGTAGGTGCGATATTACTTTTTTTACCTAGCGTCATTGATATCGTAGAGTCTACAATGTTTAGTAAATATTACTATCCACCACTTCGCTATGAAATACCTGTACGACCTTAATGTCTAAATTAGTCTCATCTGATTACATCATCGTAAGGAAAATAGCGGATCTTCAATCCAATAACTAGCTTTAATCAATTGGATTGGCTATTTGATAGTGATAAAACCGAAACCAGTTAATATAACTATCAATTATATTCAAGCAGCGCCTACAAAGTTCCCGCATTTGATTACGAAAACATATCCTTATGGTAACAATCAATGATAAATTTCCGACGCAAAAACATTTATGAAAGATCAAGCATGAAAAAATTAACTTTAGCACTTCTCAGTTGTATGGCTTTAATTAATCCAAGCTATGCGCTAAATGTCGTACCAATTACCGCAACGGTTTGCCCATCCCTCATTTTCACCAACACCGATAGTGCTGACACCCAAGATGAGCTAAACCAAAAATTGCAGAAAAAAATTAATGCCCTACCGAATGCAACGCGCTTGGTCTCGGTAAATTATACCAATACCACCACCTTAATTCGCGATAAAGACAAAGCCTGCAAAACGGCTACGGCATGGCTTGAATTAAGTAAATAGTTACACTTAATTCCACAAATAAGAATATTCTGAGCTCCCCTCCAAATTATCACTCAGCGATCCATTCGAGTTGACAATTTTTACCCAACCATTGGCGGTGACATTTGGGATAATTGGCTGATCATTTAAGTGTACGAAATGAATTCCTTGCTTAATTGCGCCATTGCCATTCGAATAAGTTAAACCGCAAGCTTCGATCAGTGTGCCAACCATTAAACTCGACAATGGTGCTGGCACGGCTTTATTCGGTTGAGCAACATCATAGCCCGCGGCAAACGCATTATCTACTGCCATGTCATAAGCCGCATTTGGGTTAGTCGTGCCAAGTGGATTAATTGTAATATGGGTGTGCGATAACTCAACACCTTGACGCAGTGAACCGCTTTTATAAACTGGCGTCGCTGCGACCGTACCGACTAACAGCACTCCACCATTGCTATGACACGACTCGGCATCTTTTTCATAGCCAACAGGAACTGTAGGGGTGATAACTTGTGTTGATTGAGTGTGAGAATTATTTAAATTAGCGCTGCTATTCCCCGATGGATTGCTCCCTCCGCTATTACAAGCACCCAACATTAAAAGTGATACCAACGTAATTAGTACTTTATTCATTTCTATCCTTTGAAAACTAGCTAAACCAGATTATTTCATTGATTGATTTATATAAAATAAAATTTCAAATCATTACTAGCTTAAATGTTATTTATTTAAGATGTGCATA